>CAMAYE010000005.1 GCA_945862135.1 Bordetella parapertussis | reverse complement strand
CTGGGCGTCGCGCCGGCGCCGCTCGGGCGCCTTGATCTGATGCACATCACGCCGCCGCAGGTCACCGGTTTTCTGGTCTTCGACAGCCTGATTGCACGCGAGTGGGGCACGGCATGGTCTGCCCTCAAGCAATTACTGCTCCCTTCAATCACGCTGGCGCTGTTCACGCTGGCGCCGATCGCGCGGATGACTCGCGCTTCTATGCTGCAGGCGCTGTCCTCCGAATATCTACGCACCGCGCGAGCAGCAGGTCTGTCACGGGGGCGGGTGCTGATGGTCTACGCCTTCCGCAACGCCTTGCTGCCGGTGGTGACCACGCTGGGCATGGTGTTCTCGTTCACGCTGGGCGCCAATGTGCTGGTCGAAAAAGTTTTTGCCTGGCCTGGCATCGGTTCATTCGCCATTGAGGCGCTGGTGGTCTCGGATTACGCCGCAGTGCAGGGTTTTGTGCTGTCGATGGCGGTGCTGTTTGTGGTGCTCAATCTGTTTATCGACACGCTGTACACGCTGATCGATCCGCGCGTGCAGGTCGACGGCTGAGGGATGGATGACCATGTCTGATG
The DNA here is from genome assembly GCA_945862135.1 of Bordetella parapertussis. Classification (GTDB taxonomy): domain Bacteria; phylum Pseudomonadota; class Gammaproteobacteria; order Burkholderiales; family SG8-41. The sequence continues at coordinate 42,412 of CAMAYE010000005.1, read as the reverse complement.
CCGTAATGAGCCCCGCGATTGCGTCTGCCGCACAGCGCACTTCATCCTGGAGCCGGGGTTTCGCCCATTTTCGTTATGTGATGACGTCGAATCCCGTCACCTTTCTCGCTTTCGTGATGCTGGCTGCGCTGATCGCAGTCGCATTGTTCGGCCCCATGCTGGTGCCGCACGACCCCCTCGCCACCGCCGCCGACAAGGCACTCAAGCCGCCAACCTGGCAACACTGGTTTGGCACAGACCAGCTGGGCCGCGACGTATTTTCCCGCGTCGTGGTCGCCACACGGCTTGATCTGCTGATCTCGGTATCCGCGGTGGCGTTATCGTTTGTCTGCGGTGCGCTGATGGGCGCCTGCGCAGGTTACTGGGGCAGCTGGTTCGATAAGCTGTCCGGAAGGATGCTCGACACGATCATGGCCTTCCCCTTGTTCGTGCTGGCCATGGGCATTGTTGCCGCGGCCGGCAACACCGTCCAGAACATCGTCATCGCCACAGCGATCATCAACCTGCCGTTTTATGCGCGGGTGGCGCGTGCCGAAGTATCGATCCGCCGCAATGCCGGTTATGTGCAGGCGGCGCGGCTGTCCGGAAATTCCGAATTGCGTATTTTGCTTGCCACAATCCTGCCCAATACGCTGCCGCCGATGATGGTGCAGCTCTCGCTGAACATGGGCTGGGCCATTCTCAATGCCGCGGGCCTCTCGTTTATCGGCCTCGGTGTGCGGCCGCCGACGGCGGAGTGGGGCATCATGGTCGCCGAAGGCGCCAACTACATTGTTTCGGGTGAATGGTGGCTCGCACTGTTTCCGGGCGCGGCGCTGATGCTGGCGGTATTTACCTTCAATCTGCTCGGTGACGGCCTGCGCGACCTCGTTGATCCGCAGAGGCGCACATGAGTACCCCTCTGCACAATCCACCGCTGCTCGCCGTGCGCGACCTGTGTGTTGAGTTCGCCACGCGCAAAGGTCCGGTCACTGCGGTTCGCTCGGTCAACCTGCAAGTGGCCAAGGGTGAGACTCTGGGCATTGTCGGTGAATCGGGTTCCGGCAAGTCGGTGACTTCTTATGCGGTGATGCGCATTCTTGATCGCGCCGGTCGCATTGTTTCAGGTGGCATCGAATTCGGCGGCATGCAGTTGCACGACGCGCCTGAAGACATGATGAGCGATCTGCGCGGCCGCGAAATCTCGATGATTTTCCAGAATCCGCGTGCGGCGCTCAATCCGATCCGTACCGTGGGCAAACAGATTGAAGACGTGCTGATTCGCCATGCGCAGACCACACATGATCAGGCCAAAGCCAAGGCCATTGAGGCACTGGAGCGTGTGCGCATTCGTGACGCAGCCCAGCGTTATCACGCCTATCCCTTCGAACTCTCCGGCGGCATGTGCCAGCGCGTGGTCATTGCCATTGCGCTTGCCTGCAAGCCGCAGTTGCTGATTGCGGATGAACCGACCACCGGGCTGGATGTCACGACGCAGAAGGCGGTGATGGAGCTGGTGCGTGATCTGACCCGCTCCGAGGGCATGTCAACGTTGCTGATTACCCATGACCTCGGCCTTGCCGGTGAATACTGCGACCGCATCGTCGTGATGGAGAAGGGTGATGTTGTTGAGCAGCAGGACACCGCTAAACTGTTCACGACGCCAGCACACCCCTATACCCGGCGGCTGATCCGTTCGACTCCGCATGCCGCGGCCACCATTCGCGATCTGCTGCCCGATGATTTGCGCATGCCGCTGCTGCCGGCGATGGCAGTTTCGACAGAACCCTTGCTGGAAGTGAGCAATCTGGTCAAGGAATTCGATCCGCCGGGCGGTTTTCTGCAGCGGCTGAAAAAACGCGCACCGTATCGCGCTGTGGCCGGCATCAGCTTCAGCGTTGCCCGTGGTGAAAGTGTGGGCCTGGTCGGTGAATCCGGCTGCGGCAAATCGACGACCTCGGCGATGGTGATGCGGCTGCTGGATGCCACCTCCGGCAGCATTCGTTTCAAAGGGCAGGAACTGACGGCGGTGAGTGCGGCTGCGTTTGCGCGTTCACCGCTGCGCCGCGAACTGCAGATGGTGTTTCAGGATCCGCATGAAAGCCTCAACCCGCGATCGACGGCCGCGCAGTCGATTGCCGATCCGCTGATCCGGCTCGAAGGCATGAGCAACGGCGCCGAAATCCGCGCCCGTGTCGAAGCGCTGGCGACGCAAGTCGGTCTGCAGCATGATCTTCTGGATCGATTGCCGCATCAGTTGTCGGGCGGCCAGAAGGCGCGTGTCGGCATCGCAAGGGCCATTTCGACCAAACCGGAACTGCTGATACTGGATGAGCCAACTGCTGCACTGGATGTGTCGGTGCAGGCCGTGGTGCTCAACCTGCTGGCCGACCTGAAAGCCGAGTTCGGCATGAGTTACCTTTTTGTCAGCCATGACCTCGAAGTCGTGAGGCTGCTGTGTGATCGCGTCATCGTCATGCGGGCCGGCTGCATTGTTGAAGAAGGCCCGGCCACCCGTGTGCTGTCGGCGCCACAGGCGGATTACACCCGCGAACTGCTGGCAGCGATTCCGCGGCCGGCGCATCTGCCGGGCCATGCCGCGCCGGTGGTGGAAGCGGTGCGCGCATGAATACTTTGCTGACCATTGCCGACATCAATACCGCAGTCGCCGCAGGAGGCCTTGATGCCGCAGAGTTTGTCCGTACGCGCTGGCAGCAGCTTTACCGCAGCAATGAACAACAGCGCGATCCGTCGTGGATCAATCTCGCAACGGCCTCGCAACTGGAAGCCCAACTGGCCGTGCTTGCACAGCGTGATCCCGCCGAATGCCCGCTGTATGGTGTGCCCTTCGCCGTCAAGGACAATATCGATGTCGCCGGCTGGACCACGACGGCGGCCTGTCCCGAATTTGCTTACATCGCCACTGAAACTGCGCATGTGGTTGCACGCCTGATGCAGGCTGGCGCGGTGTTGCTCGGCAAGACCAATCTCGACCAGTTCGCCACCGGACTGGTCGGCACGCGTTCGCCGTACGGCGCTGTGCCCAATACCTTCAGTCCGCAGCACATCAGCGGCGGATCCAGCTCGGGTTCTGCTTCGGTGGTGGCGCGAGGACTGGTCAGTTTTGCGCTGGGTACGGATACCGCCGGGTCGGGGCGTGTGCCTGCGGGTTTCAATAATCTGATCGGGCTGAAACCGACTCCGGGGCTTGTCAGCACAGCCGGCGTGGTGCCGGCCTGCCGTACGCTTGATTGCGTGTCGCTGCTGACGCTGACGGCGGCAGACGCGGCTGCATTGCTGCGCGTGGTGGCGGGACATGGTGCGCTCAGCGCGGGCGAGGCCCATTTCAATCATCCGCCGCATGCACGTTATGCGTTTCCAGGCAAACCCCATGTCGGCATTCCGCATGCGCCGTTTTTCGTCAACCCGGACTACCGGGATCTTTATGCACAGGCTTGCGGACATCTCGTTCGCATGCAATTCACGCAGGGTCTTTTTGACCTGCAGCCGTTTACCGATGTGGCGAAACTGTTGTATCAGGGGCCATGGACGGCCGAGCGTTACGCCATTGCCGGGTCGATGATCGAACAGGGCGGAGCGGGTATCGACCCTGTGGTTGCCGAAGTCATCGGCGCCGGCCGCAACTACTCCGCAGTCGATACCTTCAACGGCATTTATCGCGTGCGCGAACTCGAAGTGCAGACGCGGCATGTCTGGGACGAGTTTGATGTGCTGATGGTGCCTACTGCGCCAAATCTGCCGACGTTTACCGATGTCGCCGCCGCACCGATTGCGCGCAACAGTGAACTCGGCACTTATACCAATTTTGTCAATCTGCTCGGCTTGTCGGCAGTCGCGGTGCCCTTCGGCTTTACGCCGGACGGTCTTCCCTTTGGCGTGACCTTCATCGCCCGGGGTGGTTGTGACTGGGCGCTGGCCGAACTGGCCGCGCAGTGGCAGCGTTCACTGGGCTTGCCGCTCGGGGCGAAACTGCGTCCATTCGATACGGCCGATAGCTGTATCCACGCGACCCCGCCGGGCGCGATACCGCTGGCTGTTGTTGGCGCGCATCTGGCCGGCATGCCGCTGCATCACCAATTGACCGAACGCGGTGCGCGCCTGCGCACCTGCACCACCACTGCAGCCCATTACCGCCTGTATGCACTGAAAGGCACGCAGCCGCCAAAACCGGGTCTTGTGCGTGTGGCGCAGGGCGCAGCCATCGCGGTCGAGGTTTATGACATGCCGGCTGAAACCATCGGAACGTTTCTCGCCGGAATCCCTGCCCCGCTGGGGCTGGGTGCAATTGAACTGGCCGACGGCAGCTGGGTAAACGGCTTCATCTGTGAGCCCTGCGCGCTGAACGATGCCGAGGACATCACGGGCTGGGGCGGCTGGCGCAATTATCTGGAGGCGGGTACTGTGTCAGCAGTTTCAGCAGCGTCAGCAGTGACAGCAGGCAAACCGAAACAGAAGCGGGCTTGAGCATGGCCAAGGTAGTCAATATCAGCAAGGATGAGGGCAGTCTCGCCGATCAGGCTTATGCGCGGATCAAGAAGCGCATTTTTGACTTTGACCTGATGCCCGGCGACCGCCTCTCCGAATCGGAGCTTGCACAGCAGATCAAGGTCAGTCGCACACCCTTGCGGCAGGCATTGCAGCGACTGCAGCACGAGGGCTTCGTTGAAGCGATGCCCAAGGTCGGCTGGCTGGTGCCGCTGCTCAGTTTTGATAAGTTCGACGAACTGTATGACTTCCGTGTGCTGATCGAATGTTTTGCGGTGCGTGAACTGTGTGCCGCCGCCGAAGAACGCCCCGAGCTCGCGGCGCTGGCGAAAATCTGGAAGGTCGCGGAGGAGGATCGTCTCCAGGACCCGCTGGAAGTCGGCCTGCTTGACGAGGCCTTCCATCTGCGTATCGTCGAATCGACCGACAATGGCGAAATGCTGCGCACCTACCGCGAGATCACCGAGCGCATGCGCATCATCCGGCGACTCGACTTCACCAAGTCCGACCGCATTGCTGCGACCTACGGCGAACACGGCAAGATTCTCTCGGCGATCCAGCGACGCCGCGCCGATGAAGCCCAGCGCCTGCTGACTGCGCACATCGAGCAAAGCAAACTCGAGGTGCGCAAGATCACCCTCGACATGCTTTATCAGGCACGCAACCGCAGCCGTGCTGCGCGTGAGGACGGCAGTCAGCTCACCTGAGCGCCCCGAAGGAAGTCACCTTGGGTGGCGCCCCGAAGGCAGTCACCCTTGGTGACACTGGTTTCCAGTCCAGATGCTGAGCCTTGCCGCGGATATCGCGGCTTGCGTGATAACATCATTTCGACTTTTTCAGGGGGTAATTCCGCATGAAATCATTCATTCTTGCCGGTTGCGCCGCAGCACTCGCCATCAGCAGTACTGCCATTGCTCAGGACAAGGCCGCGGCCAATTACCCGAGCAAACCAATCCGCATGATTGTGCCGTTTGCCGCCGGTGGCGGCCTCGACATCACCGCCCGGCTGATCGGCCAGAAACTGACTGACAAGTGGGGGCAGAGCATCGTTGTCGATACGCGCCCCGGCGCTGCAACCATCGTCGGTACTGAAATTGCCTCAAAGGCCGTTCCTGACGGATACACCATGCTGATGGTCACCACGACGTTTGCAATCAATCCCAGCCTTTACGCCAAACTGCCGTATGACCCTCTGAAGGATTTCACCCCGGTCACCCAGTTGAATTCCCAGCCCAATATCCTGGTGGTCAGTGCCGGCGCGCCGGTATCCACGGTGAAGGACCTGATCGCACTGGCGAAATCGAAACCGGGAGAACTGACCTTCGCCACCCCGGGTGCTGGATCGGCGCCACACCTGTCGGCGGAACTCTTCAAGAAAACGGCCGGCATCGAAATGATCCACGTGCCGTACAAGGGCATCCCGCCAGCGATTACCGATGTCATCGGCGGCCGCGTCACCATGCTGTTCACGACGACGATTTCCGCTGCGCCGCATATCAAGACCGGCAAGGTCAAAGGCCTGGCGCTGACCAGCGCCAAACGGCTCGACAGCATGCCCGGCGTACCGACTGTTGGCGAGACGCTGAAGGGTTATCAGGCTGAAGCCTTCCAGGGCATGATCGCGCCGGCCGGCGTGCCGCGCGCCATCATCGACAAACTCGGACGCGAGGTTGCGGCCATCGTCAGATCACCGGAAATCGGCAAGACCTTCGAAGCCTCCGGCGCAGTCGCCGTCGGCAGCACCCCCGCCGAATTCACCGCCTTCATCAAGAACGAAACGGCGAAGTGGGCCAGGGTCATCAAGGAAGCCGGCATCAAGCTCGAAAAATAATTCCATCCACCAGCCCCCGGCCACCATCAACCATCAAAATCAACCCACTACCAAGGAAAAACAACCATGCCATTTGCACAACTCTATGTCGCCGAAGGCCGTACTCCTGAACAAAAGAAAGTGCTGATCGAAAAGGTCACGCAGGCCTTTGTCGATGCCGTCGGCGTCAAACCGGAATCAGTGTGGATTACCGTGCAGGACATTCCGAAAAACGCCTGGGGCGTCGGTGGCAAGACCCTGGCAGAACGCGGATAGTCGTTAAAGCGGCAGGAGAGTCGTCATGGCAGAGAAAAAACGCGCAGTCAAAATGGCTGTTCCGGCGCCGAGCTTCCGGCCGAATCTGGTTGGACGCAATCATGCGGCATCCGCCGGCCATTATCTGGCGACGCTGGCGGCGATGCGTGTGCTCGATCACGGCGGCAATGCCGTTGACGCCGGAGTGACCGCGTCGATGGCGCTCTCCGTGCTGCAGCCCGACATGGTCAGCTTCGCCTGTGTGGCGCCGACGCTGATCTATATGAAGGAACTCGACAAGGTCATCAGCCTGGCCGGACTCGGTTACTGGCCGAAGAGCACCGATGTCGCAAAACTGATTGCCGCCGGCAACGGCAAGGCCGTGCCCGAAAATCTGCTGCGCACGGTGATTCCTGCTGCACCGGCGACTTATGTGGAAGCGCTGCGCCGTTTCGGCACGATTTCGTTTGAAGAAGCGGCAACGCCGGCGATGGAACTCGCGCGCAATGGTTTTGCCGTCTATCCGCTGCTGTCGACCAATATTGAATATCTGGAAAACAGTTTCCGCCGCTGGCCCGACAACGAGCGCATATTCCTGCCCAAGGGGCGTGCGCCGCGCGTCGGCGAACTGTTCGTGCAGGAAGATCTCGCCAAAACCATCGGCCGCCTGATCCAGGCGGAACGCGACTGCAGCGGCGACCGTGACAAGAAGCTGCGCGCGGTTCATGACTACTTCTATCGTGGCCCGATTGCGCGCGAAATTGCCGACTACCACGCCCAAAACGGCGGCTTCATGACCTTCGAGGACATGGCCGGATTCGAAGTTCCGGTGGAAGAGAGCATCACCGTCAACTACCGCGGCTACACCGTGCATGCCTGCGACGTCTGGTGCCAGGGCATCGTGTTGCTGGAGTCGCTGAAGATTCTCGAAGGTTTCGACCTGAAGTCAATGAAACACAACTCGCCGGATTACGCGCATCTGATCGCGGCGGCGCTGAATCTGTCGTTTGCCGACCGCGAAGCCTATGTCGGCGATCCGAAATTCATGAAAGTACCGCGCGACGCAATGATTTCGGAAGCCTATGCCGTGCGCCAGCGCGCGCGCATCGACATGCAGAAGGCCTTCGACCGCCTGCCGGACCCGGGTGACCCCGAGAACACGGGGCGTGTCACCGGTTCATCAACACCGTTGTATGCCGCGCCTCACGGATTGAGCCGGCTGTCCCAGGACACCATCTACAACTGCGTCGTTGATAAATTCGGCAATGCCTACTCAGCGACCACGTCGGACAATGCCAGCGAAACGCCGATCATCCCCGGCACCGGTCTGGCGATTTCGTCACGCGGCTGCCAGTCGAGACTGGAACCTGGTCATCCCGCCGAAGTGAAGCCCGGCAAACGCCCGCGCCTCACGCCGAATCCGGCGATGGCCTTCAAGGACGGCAAGCTGTTCATGACTTTCGGCACACCGGGCGGTGACCAGCAGTCGCAGGGCATGCTGCAGGTGTTCCTCAATGTTATTGAGTTCGGCATGACCATGCAGCAGGCCGTCGAAGCACCGCGCGTGTCATCGCAAAGTTTCCCCAATTCCTTCGCGCCGCATGCTTATTACCCCGGTCGCCTCAATGTCGAGGAGGATTTTGGTCCTGCAGTCATCGCTGAACTGCAGCGCCGCGGCCACGATGTCGAAGTCTGGCCGCGTTTCCCGGCAGCGAATGCCGCGGTGTGTGCGATCAAGGTCGATCCGGAAACAGGCATGCGCCACGCCGGCGCTGACCCGCGCCGCGAAGGTTACGCGCTGGCCTGGTAATTCATGCTTCACTGCTGTCGCCGCAGCAGCGGATCAATGGCGCCGGGCGCGATTAAGAGCTCGCCTTTATATTTAATATAAGTTATTGATTTTAATGAATAAAATAGCAGAACCCAAACTCGTCACTAAGATGCATGTGCCGGCGTCAGTAGAGGAAGTCGAAGCCGGTCTCAGCGCCGCCGGGTATATCGCCAGCCGTCAGATTGCGATGGCGGTTTATCTCTCCTGCCATTTGCAGAAACCGGTGGTGGTCGAAGGGCCTGCCGGCGTCGGCAAGACGGAACTCGCCAAATCACTGGCGCAGTGGCTCGACCTGCCGCTGATCCGCATGCAGTGTTACGAAGGCCTTGATGAATCGAAGGCGCTGTACGAATGGAAATACGGCAAGCAACTGCTTTACACGCAGATCCTGCGCAACAAGATCGGCTCGGTGATCGGTGATACCGATGACCTCGGTGCGGCGCTGGGCCGCTTGCATGAATTCGACGACGTGTTTTTCTCGCGCGATTTTCTCGAACCGCGTCCGTTGCTACAGGCGCTGGATGAACCGCGCGGCAGCATCCTGCTGATCGACGAAATCGACAAGGCCGACCAGGAGTTTGAGGCCTTCCTGCTGGAAATACTGTCCGACTATCAGGTCACGGTTCCCGAAATCGGCTGCGTGGTTGCGCGTGTGCCGCCGATCGTGCTGCTGACTTCGAACTCGACACGCGACCTCGGCGATGCACTGAAGCGCCGCTGCCTGCACCTGCACATTGATTTTCCCGATGCCAAACTGGAATCACGCATTGTGGCTTCACGCATACCCGGCATTGATCCGCGTCTGCTGACGCAGCTGGTGAGCTTCGTGCAGCAGCTGCGTGTGCTGGACCTGCGCAAGCCGCCATCGGTCAGCGAGACCATCGACTGGGCTCGTGTGCTGGTGCTGTTGCATGCCACGGTGCTGGGTGACGATACGGTCAGGGATACGCTCAACGTGTTGCTGAAGTTCGAGGCTGACATCGAGTCGGCGCAAAAAGAACTGGTCAACCTCACGCATCGCGCGCGGCGCGAGGCCGGCGTGGTGTGAGTGCTGCGCACGCCGACGGCTCGCGCGACCGTCTGACCACGGAGCCGATCCGCCGTTTCCTTGAGACGGCCCGCGGTGCCGGCCTGCGGATTTCCGCTGCGGAAAGCATCGACGTCATGCGTGCGGTCGAGGCGGTGGGCTACGCTGACCGCAGACTGCTGAAGGCGGCATTGAACCTGGTCATTGCCAAAACACCCGAAGAAAAAGTCATTTACGACCAGGTTTTTGATCTTTATTTCCAGCGCGAAGCCTTTGTCTGGGACGGCGCAAAACCGGACGCAAGCGAAGAGCAATCCGCAAACTTGTTGCCGATGCAAACGGTTGCCGCCGCCAAGGGATCGGGCGGCTCCGCGCTCGGGCAGATGCTGGAAGGATCGGATCATTCAGGCATCACCGCTGCGGTGGAAGCCGCTGCCGAAAAAACCGGACTGCACAACATCCGCTACTTTACGCAGACGGGGCTCTACAGCCTGCGCATCCTGCAGCAGATCGGTTTGCGTGATCTTGAAAACCAGATTGACGGGCTGCGCCGCTCCGGCGAGGCTGCGGCGATCATACGCGGGCAGCGCCTGACAGCGCAGATCGACCTGCTGCGCGATTCGGTCAAGCGTTATGTCGAACAGCACCTCGAAATGTTCGGACGGGCCGACGCAGAGCAGTTCCGCATCGAACGCCTGAAAGCCGCGCGGCTTTCGAACGTCAACCAGCGCGACATGCGGCACATGCGCCTGCTGGTGCGCCAGATGGCACGCAAGCTGGCTTCGCGTTATGCGCGTGTCCGTCGCCGGCGCCTGCGCGGCCAACTCGACGTGCGGCGAACCATCCGCCGCAATGTCGGCTGGGGCGGTGTGCCGTTTGTCACCCACTGGAAGCAGCGCAAGATCGAGAAACCGCGCGTGGTCGTGCTCTGTGATGTGTCCGGTTCGGTTGCCGAAGTATCGCAATTCCTGCTGATGTTTCTGTATGCCCTCAATGAAGCGCTTTCGGATATCCACTCTTTCGCGTTTGCCGGATCGATGATCGATGTGAGCTACCAGTTGGAGAAGCAGCTGGTTGAACAGGCGATTGTCAGCATCATGGAGAACATCGGTTACCAGTCGTCCAATTACGGCAATGCTTTGGCCGACTTCGAGTCGAACTGGATGCGCCTGCTGACACCCAAAACCACGGTGATCATCGTCGGCGATGCGCGCGGCAACAATGCGGATCCGCGCATCGACATCTTCGAGCAGATCGCCAACCGTTCGCGGCGCATCATCTGGCTCAATCCGGAACACCCCGGCAGCTGGGGCAGCGGCGATTCCGACATGTTCCGTTACGCGCCGTACTGCGGTCTTGTGCGGGTCTGCAACACGATCCAGCATCTTGATCGCGCGATCAGCGAAATGCTCGAACAGCAGTCCTGATAGGCGAATCGCTGCATCCATTTTGAACTTTGACAGTTCATGGTGCGATCCACACAATGCCCGCTCTTCAGGAGGGGGGCACATGAATCTAAAAACCATCTTCATCGGCCCGCACTTGCCGCTTTTGCCTGCGGTGTTGCAGCACAGACTTTTCCGTCGAAACTGCTACGTATTCTTGAAGTTCTGCAGTTTCTGACCGTCGCGAAAGCGGACTCGCGACATCATGGTTGGTCTGATTGGACCGTATACTGGTCACATTGCCTGCGTTTCCCCTATTGATGTGCTGCAGCATTGCCCCAGCAACAGTGCTTGCCAAGCCCACAATGCGGCGTCACGGACAATCCTTGTATTTTCAACAAAAAGTTAATACTGTTTTGCGATTGGATTGTTTAACCCGCCAACCATAAGCACTAAAATTGCTGCGGCCCTGCATCGCCAGCCGATGCATTGAAAAAGAGTTAGCGGCAGGCGCGCCCTGACAGATATCTATCCCTTGGAGGAGGGTAAGCAACCTGACTGCTTGAGTCGCACGGATGCAGTGTCTGTGCGTTGCATTTCTTGAAGTATCTAACGGACAAGTCATCAACATCATGAATAAAGTATTTTCCTCCGCTGAAGAAGCCATTGCCGACCTCGAGGACGGCGCAACCGTAGCACTGGGCGGCTTCAGTGTTGGCCATCGTTTTGCGTTGGGCTTGATCACCGCATTGCGTGACAAGGGCGCCAAAAATCTGTGTCTGGTCTGTAACTCAATGGGTGCGCCCGGCGAACTGCGCGGGCAGGTGCTGGCCGAGAACAAACAGGTGCGCAAGCTGATTGCCGCATTTTCGGTACGTCCGGGCATGCCGACCGCTACTGAAGAGCAGATTGTCAGCGGCGAGATCGAAGTCGAACTGGTGCCCCAGGGTATTCTTGTTGAGCGCTGTCGTGCCGGTGGCGCCGGCATCCCTGCGTTCTACGCTGCAGCGAGCGTCGGTACTGACTTGGCCACTGGCCGTGAAACGCGCGAGTTCGACGGCCGGCAATACGTGCTGGAATCAGCAATCAAGGTCGATTACGCCTTCATCCGTGCCTATCGCGCCGACCGTTCGGGCAATGTGCAGTTTCGCGGCGGCAGCCAGAACCTCAGCCCGGCCTTTGCCAAGGCGGCGCGCATCACGGTGGTCGAGGTTGATGAGATCGTCGAAGTCGGCGAACTGCCGCCGGATTCGGTAACGCTGCCGGGTATTTTTGTAACGCGTGTCGTCAAGACCACGCGACCGTTTGACGCCAAGCAGGTGCCGCAATCCAAACGCCGTCCCGCAGACACTGCAAAGATTTACAACGGCAAACCGGCACTGACCCGCGCCGGCATCGCCAAGCGCGCCGCGGGCCTGTTGCGCGAAGGTACCTATGTCAATCTTGGTACCGGCATCCCGACGATGATTTCCAATAACCTGGATGGACGCGACATCATTCTTCATGCCGAAAACGGCGTACTCGGCTACGGCAAGATGGTTTCGGGCGATGCGGTGGATCCCGATCATTACAACGCCAGCGGCCAATATATTGAACTCAAACCTGGCGCGTCATTCTTCGATTCCGTGACCTCGTTCGAAATGGCGCGCGGCGGACGCATTGACACTGTGGTGCTGGGCGCTTATGAGGTGGACCAGGAAGGCAGCGTTGCCAACTGGAGCACGCAAAACGAAAAGCTCGGCGGCATCGGCGGCGCGATGGACCTGATTTCCGGCCGCTCCGAGCTGATCATCGTGATGGAGCACTGCGACAGCAAGGGGCGTCCCAAGCTGAAGAAAAAATGCCGCTTCCCGCTGACAGGCCGCGGCTGCGTCAATTACGTCGTCACCGATCTCGCGGTCCTGAAATGGCAGGACGGAAAAGTCGTTCTGCAGGAAGTTGCGCCGGGATTTACTGCGGAAGAAGTGATTGCGCTGACTGACATGCAGATTGAAAAAGCAGCAGATATCAAGTTCATGGTTTGACCATCGGCGGGACAACACGCAAAGGAGCGGATATGAAGTTCGGAATATTCGGTGGCGGAAAAATCGGCAAAGGTAATCCGCTGGGGGACAGTTATGCCTATCAGGATTTCATCCAGTATGTGATCGACGCCGAGGATCTCGGTTTCGAAAGCGCCTTCATGGTCGAGCATCACTTCACTGGCGTGGGCCAGCTTTCCGCATCGCTCGCCTTGTTGACTTATCTGGCTGCCCGTACATCGCGCATTCGCCTTGGTTCTGCGGTGATTGTTTTACCCTGGCATAACCCGGTCCTGCTGGCCGAGCAGGTTGCCGCACTCGACGTGCTCTCCAACGGGCGTTATGAGATGGGCGTGGGGCGCGGCTACCGCAAGGACGAATTCGAGCGCTTCTGCATTCCCATGAGCGAGGCGCAGGAGCGCTACCTTGAATGTTTCCAGTTGCTGATGAAGTCACTGACCAGCAAGGAACGTTTCTCGCATCACGGCAAATACTGGAACTTCGAAAACATTGTTGTGGAACCCGCACCGGTGCAGCAACCGCACCCTCCGGTTTGGATGGCCGGCGGAACCCCGCAGGGCATTGAATACGTCGCGAGCCAGGGCCACGGCCTGCTGCTGGATCAACTGGCTTCGGTCAGCGAAATCATCTCGCGCGTCAACACCTACCTCGATGCCCAGGAGAAACACGGCTTTACGCGCGATGCCGGCAAGTGCGGGGTAACCCGGGCGTTGCACATCATCAAGAATGAGTCCGAGCGCCAGAAGGCCTACGAGCGGCGCCGCGAGACCATCAAGAAAATCGGCGATCTCGCCAAGCGGCCCGGTGCCGCCAATCCCGGAACTTTTGCCGATGTCGACATTGCCAATGACGACGCCGCTCTGATCGGCACGCCGGACGAAATCGCCGAACGCCTGCAGAAACTTGCCGATGGCGGCGTCGAGTACGTAATGCTGACCAACGCCACTGCAACCCGCGAATCGCTGGAAACCTTCATGCACAAGATCGTGCCGCAGGTGAAGCTTCGCAAGCCGGCGCCCAGCAAGGCGGTGGCCTGAGGCTTGACATCAAATATCAATCAATCGACAACTTAAATACAGTCTGGAGGCGTCATGGCAGGTCAGGCAGCAGCAAACTGGAAGGAAGGTTTTGTCGTTACCGCGGCACACGGCCGCATGCATTATCTGGAAGCCGGCAGCGGCGAACCGATGGTGCTGATCCACACCAATGGCGGTTCGGCATACCAGTTCGGCAAGGTCATCGACCTGCTGGCGAAAAATTTCCGGGTCATCGCCTGGGACATGCCGGGGCACGGTGACGCCGACCCGCTCGGTCGCCACTACTCAATCGAAGACTATTGCGACGCCCTCGCGCATTTCATGGATACGCTGGGCATAGCAGCGGCCCATGTTTCCGGCACCTCTTGCGGCGGTACCATCACCGCCTGTTTTGCCAAACGGTTTGCCAGCAAGACGCTGTCAGCTGTGATTGTCGAAACTCCCTTGCGGACCTATGACGAGTGGGGCGCGCGCTGGGGGCATACCGAAGGCAACTTCGGCATACCGATGCAGGACGCTGCTGAAATCAAACAACGCGTAGCCCATGTGGACGATGCCTTTGTGACGCGCTGGAACATCGACCGCAGCAAGGCCGGCGCCAAACTGATGATGAGCGTGATGTGGGCGATGCGGAACTACGACATTCAGGAGGCGGTGTCCTCGATCACCCGCCCGGCGATGATTCTTTATGGCGCCAAAGGTCCGACCATCGGCATGTGCGACCGCCTGCCCAAACTGGCGCCAAAGATGCCGGTGACGGTGATGGAGAATTCCGGTCATTTCCCGATGCTTGACGAGCCGGAACGTTTTTCGCAGGTTCTGACCGAATTTGCGAAAGCTGCTAAAGGCTGAGTCCCGACTGCTTTTACGGCGCCGCTGATAACAACAATTCCGCGGCGGCGCCTCTATTCAACCGTGTTTCCGGAGGAGGTTTCATGTTGGATGCCCTAGCAAGCTGTTCACGTTCAGTCGGAATGATTCTGGCTGGAGTCATTGTCAGTGCAATCAGTTCAAGCGTCCTTGCGGCAGATGCCTATCCCGTCAGGCCAATACGCCTGGTTCTCGGTTCTGCAGCAGGATCGGGATCGGATGTCGTTTCTCGCGTGCTGAGCACACGCCTTTCCGAGAACATCGGTCAACCGGTGGTGGTCGATAACCGTGCCGGCGCAGCAGGGCTGGTCGGCGCTGAAATCGTGTCCAAGTCGGCGCCCGACGGCTACACGATCTGGATCGCGACACTGACCCAGCATCTCAGCAGCACGATTCACAACAAACTGCTCCTCGAAAAGGAATTCGAACCCATCGGGCTCCTCGCCAACACGCCATTCATGATCGTTGCCAACGGCAGCATCCCGGTCAAGTCGACGGAAGAACTGATTGCCTACGCCAAGGCCCGTCCCGGCAAGCTGCTGTTTGGGTCCAGCGGCACTGGAGGTTCGCTGCACATCTGCCTGGAGCTGTTTCAGAGCATGGCAGGACTGAAAATGACGCATGTGCCGTACAAGGGGTCGGCGATGGCGATCACCGATCTGATGACCGGCGAAATCCAGCTCTCCTGCCCCCCGGTTGCCGCGATGAAGCCCTTCCTCAACAACAGCAAACTGCGCGTGCTGGGCGTGACGACGAAAGAGCCGACCGCACTTGCGCCAGGTTATGCGCCAATTGCCCAGGCATTGCCGGGTTATGCCTTCCCGGGCTGGTACGGTGCGCTGATGCCGCTCAAAGCGCCTAAGCATGTCGTTGCACGGCTGCACAAGGAGTTTGCGCGCACCGTCAACGCGCCCGACATGCGTGAACGCCTGATCAAGGTAGGCGTTGAGCCGGCGATGTCCACTCCTGAGGAATTCCGCGATTTTCTCAAACAGGAAAGTCAGCGCATGACCAAGGTTCTGCGTGACGCAGGTGTCCAGGTCGCAAACTGATTGCGATGCAAGACACGGTCATCCTGATCAACCGCGAA
Source organism: Bordetella parapertussis (assembly GCA_945862135.1). Lineage (GTDB taxonomy): Bacteria > Pseudomonadota > Gammaproteobacteria > Burkholderiales > SG8-41. The sequence goes on along the minus strand of CAMAYE010000005.1, from coordinate 26,580 downwards.
GGCATGGGGGAGGCGCCCGCCGATCTGCAGAAAACCCTGATCACCAACTATCTCAAACTGCTGATCGACAACAACCTCAAGCCTTACGCGATCTGCTTCTACGGCGAAGGCGTCAAGCTGACAGTCGAGGGTTCACCGGTGCTCGAAGCGCTGAAAGTGCTGGAAACCCGCGGCGTCAGTCTGGTGGTGTGCATGACCTGCCTGAAATATTTCAACCTCGTCGATCAGCTGCGAACCGGTGTTATCGGCGGCATGGGAGACATCCTGCTGGCGCAGCAGCGCGCTGCCAAGGTGATCACCCTCTAGCCTTTATTCCAGATTCAGTGCTTGCCGGAACTGAAGTGCCCCAGCAGTGCTTCTTCGGGTTTCCCGTTTATCAGTGTACCGACTGCATGCCGTATCCGGAGGATGCTCTGGATTTAAGGGAAAGCAAGGTTCTCATCAGCGTATCTCCCGCGACCCCGAGCGTGCCGTCATTGATGATCGTTGTCACCTGATGTCCTGGTGCAGGCGTTGGCATGGATGCGCGTTGGATGCGTTTCTCGATTTCATCAGTGCTCTCGCGTCCCCTTTGATGAAGCCGGTCCCGGATGGTTTCAACCGGGGCGGTGATGCAGATGACGTATGCATCAGGGTATTGTTCCAGGGCTTTCGGCAGATATTCCCTGGAACCGTTGATGACGACATGAAAGCCCAGACTCATCCAGTTCCGGATTTCCTTGCCGATGCCGTAGCGCAGGCCGTTGGCATCCCAGTAAAGGGTGAAATAGCCCTGGTTGCGGATGCGTTCGAAGTCGGATGCGGAGACCGGGATATGCTGTTCGCCGCCGGCTACGGGGTCGCGCGTAATGAATCGTCGTGCAAATATGATGCCGGCATTGGCATCCAGACGGGTTCGTGCGTATTCCAGCACGCTGTCCTTTCCGGCACCGGAAGGGCCGACCACATAAATGAGTCGTCCGCTCATGAGGCCATCGCTGCGCGGTGAATCAGCATGAAACGTTCCTCAGCCTTGTTCTGCCGGAACACGCAGACTGCATCGAAAGGCACGGCAACGTCATGCAACGGTGAAAAAATGTCCTGTGTCGCTTGCAGGGCATCCGTCGTCAACTGCTGCGGGTAAACCGTTAACGATCCGGTGAGTGAAAGGTGGAACTGGTAACGCTGCAGAACATGCGGATACCCCCATTTCGACAACAGTTCCAGCGACAGCGCATCCAGCGGTTCACGAAGCCGGCGCGCCATCTCGGCGTCGCTGGGTGGCGCGCGGAAACGGTCGAACTGCATGGTGCATTCGTCGGCGATCCGGTTGATCCGCGCATCCGCGGATGACGGTACGAGCGCAATAAAATGTTTCAGATGTTCGACCTTGAGTCCAGGCAGCAGGAAGGCGTTCCGGCTTGCGGCGTAAACCCCGACAGCCTCCAGCAATTCCTGCTCCGAGCACTGCGGCGCCAGCCGGAACGGGGCCTTCAGGGTGGCATGACCACCGTAATGCCGCGGATGTTCGGTAATCGCACGCTGATCGGCGGCACTGATTGTCGCGACCTTGAGTGGCTGCACATCCTTGCCGGTGCAGGCGTCATAACCGAGCCAGCTTGACAGCTGTGTCCACCACGGATTGTCCTGCGGCGGCGCGAAATAGAGCGCATAACGTGTGGCCGACTCAGTCATGCACATCTCCATGTGCAACGGTCAATTGCAGCCTGTCCCCCGGGAAACAAGTCCTGCCAAACTCTATGGGGTGGCCATCGGGTGCAACGTTGACATACTCCACACAGAGCACTGGCCGCGTTTCTGCCTGTCCCAGAAGCATTGCGCTACGTGAGTCGGGGAGACGGGCGGTAATTACACTGTTCAGGCGTTCATAGTCGATGATGCCGAACTCCGAAAGCGCTTGAGTGATCGAGCCGGTGCGTTCCACAGCCGTTCCTATTTCTGACAAGGCGGGCGGGAAGTAGTGCTCGCCAACACTCAACACGCGATCACCAGCTTCCCCTGCAGCCACGATCAGGGTTACCAGTTCCGTTGGCCGAAGCGTGAACACTTCGGCGAGCTTCGGGCCTGCAGCGATCTTGCTGATGGCGATCACGCGATGTTTGGCGGGTAATCCGACGGCAGCGATATTTTTTGCGAACCGCGTGCGTTTGCCGAGGGCATAGTCAATGGCGCTCTCAGTCACATAAGTACCACGCCCATGCTCGATGCGGACGATGCCTCTGCGCGCGAGGTGCGACATTGCCTGGCGCACGGTGTGACGGTTGACTGCAAAACGCAGCGCCAACGCATTCTCGGAGGGCAGTTTCTCCCCGGGTTTGTAGAGGCCTTTGGCGATTTCCCCGGAAATGATCTGTTCGATGGCGGCCCATAACGATCCTGATGACTCGGCGATACCGTCGATTGCTGAATGTTCATTGATATGTAACGAAGAGTTCATGAATTGTTCACTTTCGGCTTTTAACATCGCTCATGTTGTGTAGATGTCTATACGAGCGAACGGTAACGAATCCATGTTTCAGTCTGTTGACAGTGCCCGATTCAGTGATCGCCAGAGCTGGATCAAAATTCTATCGAGGGCGCCAGAGCACATGCTCGAATCTGCTCTGGCTCTTGTGCCTTCACAGTCGCACACCTGGCTGCGCCGTCCTGAAACGGGACTTTTTATGGTGCAGGGGCGTGTTGGCGGTACCGGCAACCGCTTCAATATTGGCGAGATGACGGTGACGCGCTGTGCATTGCGCCTGTCCAGCGGCACCGCCGGCGTTGCCTATATACAGGGGCGATCCCACCGTTGCGCTGAAATGGCGGCCCTGGCGGATGCCTTGCTGCAGACAGACCAATACCGCCCGTTGATCGAGATGGCTTTGCTGGAACCGGTGAACGGCTATCTCAATGAAAAAGCTCAGACCCGCGAGCGCAAGGCCCAATCCACGCGTGTCGACTTTTTTACTGTGGCGCGTGAAGCCGGCGGTCCCGATATGGAGGCGGAGGAGGCATGACTATCCCGTCATTGGTGGACCTTTCGAGCATCGGTCGTGGATTTGAAGATCTCGCGCTCGACAGTCAGGCGGTGTTCCGGCAGGTGCTGTCCGCGATGTCAAAGCCCGGTGAGATCCATGCTGCCGCAACCGGTGTCGAAAGCCCGGAAGGATTGCATCCCGCGGCAGCCGCTGTCCTGCTCGCGTTGCTGGATCAGGACACACGCCTGTGGCTGTCCCCTGGGTTTGACAACGGTATGGCCGGTGCTTACCTGCGCTTTCACACCGGATGCGTCCTGACAGACAACCCGCTTGCTGCTGATTTTGTGTTGGCCCGGCCCGATGAGCTGCCGAGACTGAGTGATCTGAGTCTGGGCAGCGAAGAATACCCCGAGCGCTCAGCGACCGTAGTCCTGCAGATTGATGATCTGTCGAACGATGCCGGCTGGCGCTTGAGCGGTCCGGGCATTGACGGCCAGGCAATCCTCAATGTTGCGGGCGTGGCCCCCTCTTTTCTCCCGATATGGCGCGAATCGCAGCTGCATTTCCCCCGTGGCGTCGACCTGATTTTCACCAGTGCGGACCGGCTCGCGGCCATGCCGCGCACCACGAGAGCGGAGGCCTGATCCATGTATGTCGCAGTCAAAGGCGGTGAGCGCGCTATTCTCGGTTCCTACACCTTGCTCAGCGAACAGCGGCGTGGCGACCCGGCAATTCCGGAACTGTCACTGGAGCAGATCAAGCAACAGCTCAGACTCGCGGTTGACCGCGTGATGACCGAAGGTTCGGTTTATGACCCTGACCTGGCGGCGTTGGCACTCAAACAGGCGGCCGGTGATGCCGTCGAGGCCATATTCCTTCTGCGCGCCTATCGAACGACACTGCCGCGCTTCGGTTATACCCGGGCCATAGACACCGCCAACATGAAACTGTGGCGTCGTATCTCCGCCACCTTCAAGGATCTTCCGGGCGGACAGCTTCTGGGCCCAACCTACGATTACACCCAGCGCCTGCTGGATTTCTCTCTGGCGGCCTCGGGTGAAAACCAGCGCCCGTCCACGGTTGCCAGCGTTGCCGCTGCACCACCGGAAAACGTACCACGGGTCGTTGATCTGCTTGATGACGAAGGCCTGATCGAAAAAACCCTTTGTGATCAAAGCGATCCGGATCCGCTGGACCTTACGCGTCAGCCGCTGGATTTTCCGGCGTCGCGGGAAACCCGTTTGCAGAATCTTGCGCGCGGCGATGAAGGCTTCCTGCTGGCGATGGGTTATTCCACGCAACGCGGCTATGCGCATTCCCATCCTTTTGCCGGCGAGATCCGTTTCGGCGAAGTCGAGGTGTTCATTGAGCCGGAAGAGCTCGGTTTCCCGATTTCCATTGCCGATATCAGCGTCACCGAATGCCAGATGGTTAACCAGTTCGGCGGCAGCAAGACCGAAGCGCCGCGTTTCACTTCCGGTTACGGGCTGACTTTCGGCCACAGTGAACGCAAAGCGATGGCAATGGCGCTGGTCGATCGCTCGCTTCGTGCCGAAGAGCTCGGTGAGCGCGTCACCTCGCCGGCGCAGATGCCGGAGTTCGTGCTCTCACACAGCGACAACCTGGAAGCGTCGGGCTTCGTGCAGCACCTCAAGCTGCCGCATTACGTCGATTTTCAGTCCGAACTCGAACTGGTGCGCAAGATGCGGGCCGACCGTGCAAAGGACGCTGCCGCATGAATCCGCTTGATCTGAAAAATTCAGTTCCCGAGCGTGATGCCGGTTACAACTTCGCCTATCTGGATGAGCGCACCAAACGCATGATCCGCCGCGCCATTCTCAAGGCCGTCGCGATACCCGGTTATCAAGTGGCTTTCGGTTCGCGCGAAATGCCCTTGCCTTACGGCTGGGGTACCGGCGGCATTCAGGTCACCGCCGCTGTGATCGGACCGCAGGACGTGCTCAAGGTCATTGACCAGGGCGCTGATGACACGGTCAATGCCGTCAACATCCGGCGCTTTTTCCAGCGCACGACAGGCGTCGCCACCACCGACCGCACCCGCGACGCCACGCTGATCCAGACCCGTCACCGTATTCCGGAAACGCCGCTGACCCGCGACCAGATCATCGTTTATCAGGTGCCGCAGCCCGAACCGCTGCAGCGCCTCGAACCCCGCGCCTATGAGACGCGCCGCATGCACAGCCTCGCAGAATACGGACTGATGCACGTAAAGCTTTATGAAGACATTGCACGCTTCGGTCACGTCGCCACCACCTACGACTATCCCGTGATGGTCAACGACCGGTTCCTGATGGCGCCTTCGCCGATTCCAAAATTCGACAATCCCAAGATGCACATGAATCCCGCTTTGCAGCTTTTCGGCGCCGGCCGCGAGAAAAAAATCTACGCGATTCCGCCGTTCACCAGAGTCGAAAGCCTGGCCTTTGAAGATCATCCATTTGAAGTGCAGAAATGGGCCGCGCCTTGCGAACTGTGTGGCGCCACCGACAGTTTCCTCGATGAGGTGATTGTGGATGACAAGGGAGGGCGAATCCACGTCTGTTCCGACAGTGATTACTGCCGAGAACGCCGGGAAGGGGGCTGCAGTCATGAATGACTTGACCCAGCCCATCCTGATCCGCATCGCCACACGCGAAGACCTGCCGGCTGTACTTGATCTGTATCAGCAGGCCGGGCTCGATCGTGATGGCGGCATGACACCGCAAGAAGCTGGAGTGGTGTTCATGCGCTTTTCGACTTATCCCAGCTACAAACTGTATGTCGCCTGCTTTGGCGACAAGGTGGTCGGCACTTTTGCGCTGCTGATCATGGATAACCTGGCCCACCACGGTACGCCCTCCGGCATCGTCGAAGACGTGGCGGTTGATCCCGATACGCAGGGTCGCGGCATCGGCAAGGCGATGATGCGTTTCGCACGAGACATCTGCCGCAACAAGGGCTGTTACAAACTTTCGCTGACTTCGAACCAGCTACGCGAGGGCGCCCACGCCTTCTACGAAGCCATCGGCTTCGAGCGGCACGGCTACAGCTTCCGGGTCACCCCATGAACGACAACCTAAATGTCATCCGGCCCATCCTGCGGGTCAGCAACATCACCAAACGTTACGGCGATCGCGTTGCAGTGGCAGAAGCCAGCTTTGAACTTTATCCCGGCGAAGTCCTTGCGGTAGTCGGCGAATCGGGCTCGGGAAAATCTACGCTACTCAATTGCATTTCGGCGCGGCTGCGCCCCGACGAAGGCCGGGTCGAATACCAGACTCGTCACGAGGGCATGGCCGAAGTATTCGAGATGTCGGAAGCGCAACGGCGGTTGCTGGCGCGGACCGACTGGGGCTTTGTGCACCAGAACGCGGAGGAAGGGTTGCGCATGCATGTCTCCGCCGGTGCCAATGTCGGTGAACGACTGATGGCGCTGGGCGATCGCAACTACGGTGACCTGCGGCGCAACGCCATCGAATGGCTCTGCCGTGTCGAAGTCGACGCAACGCGCATCGATGATCTGCCGTCGGCATTTTCCGGCGGCATGCGGCAGCGGCTGCAGATTGCCCGCAACCTCGTCACCAAACCGCGGCTGATTTTCATGGACGAGCCGACCTCAGGTCTTGATGTCTCGGTGCAGGCGCGCCTGCTCGACCTGCTGCGGACACTCACCCGCGGACTGTCGCTCGCCGCAATCATCGTCACCCACGATCTGGCAGTCGCCCGTCTGCTCGCGCATCGCATGATCGTGATGAAAGGCGGGCGCATCGTCGAAACCGGCCTGACCGATCAGGTGCTCGACGATCCTCAGCATCCCTACACCCAGCTTCTGGTCTCTTCGGTGCTGCAGCCATGACAACAGCTTCCATTCACGTCCGTAATCTGTCCAAAACTTTTGTGCTGCACAACCAGGGCGGCGCTGAACTTCCGGTACTGAGCAATGCCACCCTGACCGTCATGCCTGGGGAATGTGTCGTTCTTGATGGTGCATCGGGTTCCGGCAAAAGCACGCTGCTCAAATGCGTTTACGGCACCTACCGCGCGAGCGGCGGGGAGGTCATCGTCACCACCAGTCAGGGTACGGTAGACATGCGTGCGGCCAAACCGCAGGACATCCTCCAACTGCGGCGTGAAACGATTGCCTATGTCAGCCAGTTCCTGCGCGCGATCCCGCGCGTGCCGGCCATTGACATCGTGGCCGATCCGCTGCTCAGCGGTCTGCAGGACGATGACGACGCCGTCGAGCAGGCACGCGCCGAAGCCCAGCAGCTTCTGCTCACGCTGCGTATCCCGCCGCGGCTGTGGCATGTGCCCCCGGCCACGTTCTCCGGCGGCGAACAGCAGCGCGTCAACATTGCCCGCAGCTTCATCCGCAAGCAGCCGGTCATGCTGCTTGACGAACCCACGGCCTCCCTCGACGCAGAAAACCGCACGACGGTCATCGCGATGATTCGCAAGGCCCGTGACCAGGGTGCGGCCATCCTCGGCATTTTTCATGACGAAGCCACACGAAACGCCGTGGCTTCTCGCGTAGTCAACATGGCGGAATTTCAATGAACGGTGAATTGCTCCTCAAAAGCGCAAAGCTCGTCCTTGCCGATGAAGTGGTCAACGGCACCCTCGCGGTCGCCGGCGGCCGCATCGTCGCCATCGATCAGGGCAGCAGCACGGTGCCCAGGGCGGGCGATCTCGACGGTGATCTGCTGATCCCCGGTCTGATCGAACTGCATACCGACAATTTCGAACGGCATCTGATGCCGCGGCCCAAGGTGCGCTGGCCGGCATTGCCAGCGCTGATTGGACATGATGCCGAAGTGGCTGCAGCAGGCATCACCACGGTTTATGACGCGCTCGGCGTCGGCGACACCGATCCCGAAGCCATGCGCAGCCAGGACATGGGCCCCGTGCTGGATTCGATCCGCCATGCCGAAGAAAGCGGCGCCCTTCGCGCCGAACACCGCCTGCATGTGCGCTGCGAACTGCCGGCAGCCAACATGCGCGACCTGTTTGCTCCATTTAGCGGCAATCCGCACGTCGGCCTCATTTCTCTGATGGATCACACCCCGGGCCAGCGGCAATGGGAAAACATCGAGCACGCGCGGATCTATTACTGCGGCAAAAAAGGCTGGTCGCTGGAGAAATTCGAACGCCAGGTGGAGCTGGCGAAGGAACTGCAGGAACGTTACGTCGTTCCGCACCGCCAATGGATCACCGATTATGCCCGGCAGCACGGGGTGCCGATGGCAAGCCACGATGACACCACGCACGACCATGTCGATGAAGCCCATGCCGAAGGTGCGCAGATCTCGGAATTTCCCACCCGCGTCGAAGCCGCGCAGCGCGCCAAAGACAAGGGCCTCTCAGTGGTCATGGGCGCGCCCAATGTCATGCGCGGCGGTTCCCACTCCGGCAACGTTTCCGCCATTGATCTGGCCCGCCGTGGCCTGCTCGATACGCTGTCTTCGGACTACGTGCCGTCGAGCCTGATCAACGCGGCTTTCAAGCTCTGTGATGACGCGCAGTTTGCGCTGCCGCATGCAATGGCCACTGTCACCCGAAACCCGGCGCAGTCCCTCGGCCTGACCGACCGGGGAGAAATTGCCATCGGCAAACGCGCTGATCTGGTGCAGGTGCGCCTGATCAGCACCAGCGACGGTCGTATGCATCCCGTGGTCAAGGCGGTGTGGCGCGAAGGCGTGCGGGTGATCTGATCGACCCTCCCCAAAATTCATGCAACTGCAATATCCCTGTAACGCGAAGCTTCCACAGTCAACACGATTGCATACGAGGTTCCAGATGACAGCATCAATGACACCGGCAGTTCGAGTCAAAGGTTTGCGCAAGACATTTGCCAACGGACACGTTGCACTGGACGGCGTTGATCTTGATGTACTTCCGGGCGAGATGGTGGCCGTGATCGGCGCTTCCGGTTCCGGAAAATCCACACTGCTGCGTCATATCGCCGGGCTGACGCCGGGTGATCGCGGCCAATCCTTCATCGAAGTCAACAGCGAAACCGTTCAGCGCGACGGCCGTCTTGCCGGCGACATTCGCCGTATCCGTGCAGGAATCGGTTTTGTGTTCCAGCAGTTCAACCTGGTCGGAAGGCTGCCGGTCATCGTCAATGTGCTGGCCGGCACGCTGCATCGCGCGCCGCTGTGGCGCAGCATTGTGCGCTGGTTCCAGGACCATGAAATCGAAGCCGGCATCGAAGCGTTAAAACGCGTCGGCATCGCCGACTTTGCCACGCGCAGGGCATCCACGCTCTCAGGTGGCCAGCAGCAGCGCGCCGCGATTGCGCGCGCGCTGGTGCAACGTGCAAAACTCGTGCTCGCCGATGAACCGATTGCTTCGCTCGATCCGGAATCCTCACGCAAGGTCATGGAAATTCTTGCCACGATCAATCGCATCGACGGCTGCACAGTCCTGGTATCCCTGCATCAAGTCAATGTTGCGATGAAGTACTGCCCCCGCACCGTCGCCCTGCACAAGGGACGTGTGGTCTATGACGGTCCGTCCGCGGCGCTGACGCCCGCCTTGCTGCGTGATCTCTACGGCGCCGAAGCAGACGACATTCTTGCGCTGCCTGACCATATTTCAGCACTGGTCGATGTGCCCGAACACAACCGGAGTCTGCAAAACCAGCCGCTTTCCGGAGCGGTTGCTGCATCCATCTAACTTTATTGATTTTTAACAGCCCACAATCAACAAGGAGTCACCATGTTCAAAAAATTGATCGTCGCACTGAGTCTTTGCGCCGCTGTACTTCCGGCGCAAGCACAGGATGTGAACTTCGGCATCATTTCCACCGAATCGCAGAAGAATCTGAAGGAATCCTGGGGCCCGCTGATCGAAGACATGCGCAAGAAAACCGGTCTCAATGTCAAAGCGTTCTTCGCTTCCGACTACAACGGCATCATTGAGGCTCAGCGCTTCAACAAGGTGCAGGTGGCCTGGTACGGCAACCAATCGGCGATTGACGCGGTCGACCGCGCCAACGGCGAAGTCTTCGTGCAGACGCTGGCCGGTGGCGGTGCCCCCGGCTACTGGTCACTGCTGGTCGTCCACAAGGACAGCCCGCTGAAAAGCATCGAAGACGTCAAAAAGAACTCCAAGACCCTGCGCCTCGGCTTCGGCGATCCGAAATCCACCTCGGGCACGCTGGTGCCGGGCTTTTACGCCTTCCAGCAGAACGGCATTGACCCGATGAGCGACTTCAAGGCGATGATCCGCTCCAACCATGAAACCAATCTGCTCGCTGTGGCGACCCGTCAGGTCGATGTAGCCACCAACAACAACGAAAGCCTCGAGCGGCTGCGCATGACCCAGCCCGAGCGCGCCGCGATGGTTCGTGAAATCTGGCGCTCGCCGCTGATCGCCGCCGATCCGCTGGTGTGGCGCGCCGACCTGCCGGCCGAGGTCAAACAGAAGATCAGGGATTTCCTGTTGAGCTACGGCAAGAACAGTCCCGAGGAAAAGAAAATCCTGGACTTCGTCGGTTTTGGCGGATTCCAGTCCTCGACCAACGCGCAACTTCTGCCATATCGCCAGCTGCGCGTGATAAGCGAGAAAAACCGCGTTCTCGCCGACACCGGTATGAGCGCAGCGGACAAAAAAGCCAAGCTGTCTGAGCTCGACCGTCGCCTGGCCGAACTCAGCACCCAGCTAGCTGCGGTTAAGTAAGCCGAAAAGGAACCGCCATGCTCACGACTGCAACGTCCAACGGCGCTCCCGCCCTGACCAAACCGGCTTATCCGGCCAAAACCGGATGGGTTACGCTGCTCGGCTGGGGCATCGTGCTGGCGGTGTTGTCATGGGCATGGCAGGGCGCCGACATGCGCCCGCTGGACCTCTTCCGCGAGTCGGGCAATATGGCGACTTTCGCCGCCGACTTTTTCCCGCCGAATTTCCGCGATTGGAAGATGTACCTGAGGGAAATCGTCATCACCCTTCAGATCGCGCTGTGGGGCACCGTGCTGGCGATTGTCTGCGCCGTGCCGCTGGGCCTGTTGTCCTCGGCGAACATCGTACCGGCCTGGGTGTACCAGCCGACGCGGCGGCTGATGGATTCCTGCCGCGCCATCAACGAAGTGGTGTTTGCAATGTTGTTTGTGGTGGCGGTGGGCCTCGGCCCCTTTGCCGGCGTGCTCGCCCTGTGGGTTCACACCACCGGTTCGCTGGCCAAATTGTTTTCCGAAGCCGTCGAAGCCATTGATCCGCAGCCGGTCGAAGGTATCCGTTCTACCGGCGCCAACGCGCTGGAAGAAATCGTCTTCGGCGTCATTCCGCAGGTCATGCCGCTGTGGATTTCGTATTCGCTGTATCGCTTCGAAGCCAATGTGCGTTCCGCCGCTGTGGTCGGCATGGTCGGCGCGGGCGGCATCGGTGTTGTGCTGTGGGACATCATCCGCAGCTTCCAGTATGCCGAAACCTGCGCGGTGCTGATCATCCTCGTATTGACTGTCAGTGCAGTGGATCTGATCTCAGCGCACATCCGTAAAATCTTCATCTGAGATAGTCATCATGATCATTCCGACCGTTGACGAAATCATTGATCTCTACCGTAACGAGGGCGCTAGGCAATACGGCCGCGAAGCCGTCAGCCAGCTCGAACATGCACTGCAGTGCGCCCACCTCGCCGAGCAGGCGGACAGCAAACCCGAATTGATCGCCGCCTGCTTCCTGCACGATATCGGCCACATGGTCGGGCACCGGGTGCAACGCGATCCGCTGGGCCGCGTGTTTGAATATTTAGCTGCAGGCAGCAGTCATGAATACCAGCACACGGAAGTCGAACAAACGGCGTTGCTGGCGGAAAAACAGCAGAACGATCTGCACGAACATCGTGCGAAGTGGTATCTGAACAGCCTGTTCAGTCCCGACGTGCTCGAACCGATCCGGCTGCATGTCGAGGCCAAGCGTTACCTCTGTCATGCCGACCCCGCTTACTGGGACACCCTCTCGGCCGAATCCAAACACAGCCTGGAAGTGCAGGGTGGGCGGCACAATGGCGATCAGGCCGCAGTATTCATGGCCTCATCGCATGCACGCGACGCCGTGCAACTGCGGCGCTGGGATGACCGTGCAAAAACGCCCTGCGCGCCGACGCCAGACCTTGAGCATTACGCCAAAGTGCTGAAAGCCGTTGTGCTGTAGTTTTCTGCTGCTGCGTTGAGCGAAGTTTGTGTCGGGCTCAATGCGCTGACGAACCGAAGTGCCCCTGCAGTTCCTCATCGAATTTTCCGTCGATCAGCACGTACAGCATCAGCGCCGGTTTATCCGAACGATTGCTCCACGCATGGTTGGTGCCGCGCTGGATGACGACATCGCCTTCCTTCAGCACAACATCCTGATCATCCAGCAGCATGGTGATCTCGCCCTTTAAAACCACTGCATAATCAATGGTTTGCGTGCGGTGCATGAAGGGATGGCGGCCTTTGGCGGTGCCGGCAGTGGTGGCGTTCTTATTGCCCATGGCTTCGAACACCGCCTTCGATTGCTCGGGACTGATGTTGCGGATGGCTTCGGTCTCCGGCGCGATCTCGCTGATGCGGAACACCGTGCCGCCGGGCAGCGGATGAATCTGTTTCGGGCCGCCGGTCGGATCGACTTCCGTGGCATGCAGGATGTGCGGTGTTGCCGCGGTCTTCCACATGTCCACCGAGATATGGCCGGGGCGCAGCGGGTTGGTACGCACTGCGGGGGCGAGACCATCTTCAATGACAATGGCCTTGCCGTTTTTGTCGTGGCCGGTGATGACGCGGCGGATTTTTCCGTTCATGCGATAACTCTCCTGATTGAGCGAAGTGCGAATGTAGCGCAAAGAAAGCGCTCCCAGGCGTTGTCCCTAAGGAGAAGTCCAAATTGCGCGAAATCATCGAACAGACGCAGCGCGGCGGAGTATTCTTGCTCCGTGTTTGAGTGGCTTGGGATCCGTCTTCAGGTCGCTCCGCAACTCAACAAAGGCAGATTCATGGCAAACCTTTCCGCAGAAGACGCGCTCGAGGCGCGCAGGCTCGCTGACCAGCTGGGCCTGCGCAAACTGTCCGAACCGGATCTGGTCAAGTTGCTGAATGCCGCGCGTGTCGCAGACATGCGGCGCGGCGCGCTTGATATTTCCAGCCTGACGCCCGCTGACGAGCCGGCGCTGGTATTCCGGCTGCCGGCGACGGGGCAATCGCTATGAGCGATCTCGCCTATCTGTCCATCGCGGAGGGCTCCGCGCTTCTCCGCGACAAAAAACTCTCTCCCGTTGAATGGACGCAGGCGCTGATCGCCCGGGTCGAACGCCATGACGGCCGTTTCAATGCCTTCCTGCGCTTCATGCCGGAGATTGCGCTTGCTGACGCGCGGCGTGCCGAAGCCGAAATCAGCGCCGGCAATTGGCGCGGTCCGCTGCATGGCGTGCCCTATGGCCTGAAAGACATCATTGATTACGCCGGATTGCCGACCACCGCGCACTCCGCAATCCTTAAAGACAACATCGCCACTTCCGATGCGGTGGTGACCCAGCGGCTGCGTGCCGCGGGCGCCGTGTTCATGGGCAAACTCTCCACCCACGAATTCGCCATCGGCGGGCCGTGTTTTGATTTGCCATGGCCGCCGGCACGCAATCCGTGGAACCGCGATTACTTCTGCGGCGGCTCCTCCAGCGGTTCCGGCGTCGCCACTGCGGCGGGCTTCGTGCCTTTCGCCATCGGCACTGACACTGGCGGCTCCGTGCGCAACCCTTCGACCATGTGCGGCGTCACCGGCATCAAACCCACCTATGGCCTGGTCAGCCGCCGCGGCGTATTTCCGCTGGCGTTTTCGCTCGACCATGTCGGGCCGTTGACGCGTACTGTCCACGACAATGCCACCGTGCTCAATGTACTGGCGGGCCATGACGGCCTTGATCCGGGCAGCGTCGCGCGGCCCGGCGTTGATTACACCGCACTCACCGGGAAAGGCCTCAAGGGCGTACGCATCGGCTGGCTCAAGCATTTTTATCACGATGACATCAAAGCCGATCCGCAGATGGCTGCCGCTGTCGATGCCGCCGTGATGAAAATGCAGGAACTCGGCGCGCAGGTGAGCGAAGTCAAAACTGTTCCGCTCAGCCAGTTCCAGGCCTGCAACCGCATCATCATGGGCTCGGAGTCCTATGCCATCCACCAGAAATGGCTGCGCGAACGGCCGCAGGATTATGGCGACATCACGCGCCAGCGCTTTCTTTATGGCGCGATGTACAGCGCCAGCGACTATATCAACGCGCTGCGCATGCGCAGCAAGTTCACCGCGGACTTCCATGCGCTGTTCAACGATGTCGATGTCATCGTTACCGCGAGCGCCCATGATCCGGCCTGCCGCATCGATGATCAGGAAGCCTGCGAATTCATTTACAGCCGCCAGGCGCGCGCACCCTTCAATGTCACCGGCAGTCCGGCGATTGCAGTGCCGGCAGGCTTCAGCAAGGAAGGTCTGCCGCTGGGCATACAGATCGTCGGTGCGCCCTATAATGAGGCGGCGGTGTATCGGGTTGGTGCGGCCTATGAAGCGGCAACGTCTTGGACGGCACAACATCCGGTACTGCCGGCCTGAGTCAGCCCGCAAAACAAGCCTTCACCAATCAATCCGTCAATAAACAACACAACAGGTTCTGGCAGGTCTGATTCTTGCAACGAGGAGGCAGGTTAGAAATGGTCGCCGGAAGCAACGGCATGCCAGTACAACCCTGACAAAAACGGAGAAGACATGAAAGCAGTGGCTAAAAGCAGGTTGGCGGGTGCAGTGTTTGTCGCGGCGGCAGCCGTATTCACCTCCATTAACGTCGCGAATGCGGCATGGCCCGAGCGGCCCGTGCGCATCATCGTGCCATGGGCGCCCGGCGGCAGCACGGACATAAACACACGCATTCTGGCTGCGGATTTCAACAGGCAATTCAAACAACAGGTCATCGTTGAAAATCGGGCCGGAGCGGGCTCCATTGTCGGATTGCAGTTCACTTCCCAGTTGCCACCGGACGGCTACAACTATCTGATCAATTCGACCGGTTATGGTTTTCTCATCAACAAAAGTGCCAATGTTGATCTGGTCAACACCTTTACCTCCGTTGCGATGATCGGTGTGGCGGACAGCGCGCTGGTCGTCAACCCCCATCTGCCGGTAACCACCGTCAAGGAACTCATCGCTCTGGCCAAAAAACGGCCGGGAGAACTGCTGTATTCATCCTCCGGCATTGGTGGATTCCCCCACATGAACACGGAACTCTTCAAGATGATGGCAGGGATCAATCTGGTCCATGTGCCGTTCAAGGGCGGCGGTCCGGCAATTGCCGATACAGCGGCCGGGTTTACGCAGTTGCAGATCGGTTCTGTGCCGACCGTCATCGGTCAAGTGCGGGCCAACCGGCTGAGAGCCATAGCCGTGGGCGGTCCAAAGAGAAATCCCGCGTTTCCGGGACTGCCGACCATCAGTGAGTCCGGTGTACCCGGTTACGTGTCGCAGATCTGGTTTGGCGTTTTTGCACCCAAAAAAACCAATCCGGACAACATGCATAAAGCCATCAATGCAGCGCTCGATAATCCTGAGGTCGTCAAGCGTCTGAACGAACAGGGTACCGAAGTGCAGAAGATGACCACGGATGCGTTTGCAAAATACATGGTGTCAGAACAGGAAAAATGGGCAAAGGTCATCAAGGTCGCCAACATTACGGGTGATTGATCGTCCGAAGTCTGGAGTCTGGAATCATGCCGGGATCCACTGATCTTGTTCCACCCCAGGGTGCTAATGCTTTGCTGACTGCGTCAGCGGCCAGTGTGGAAATACATGCCGGCCGGCTGACGTCGGAGGCGCTGGTCACAGCCTGCCTGGAGCGCATTGCGCAACGCGAAGGCGATGTGCGCGCCTGGGCCTGGATCGACCCCGAAAAGGCGCTGGCGCAGGCGCGGGCGCTGGACCGCGAACCGCCGCGCTCCTGGCTGCACGGCATTCCGGTGGGCATCAAGGATGTCATCGACACCTGCGACATGCCGACCGGTTATGGTTCACCGATCTATCAGGGTTACCAGCCCGCGGCCGATGCCGCCTGCGTCGCGCAGATCCGCGAACTCGGCGGCGTCATCCTCGGCAAGACCGTCTCCACGGAATTCGCGACGCGCCATCCCAACAAGACCCGCAACCCGCATCGCCTCACGCAAACGCCGGGTGGCTCATCCAGCGGCTCCGGCGCTGCAGTTGCGGATTACATGGTGCCGCTGGCGCTGGGTACGCAGACTTCATCTTCAGTGATCCGGCCCGCCGCCTATTGCGGCGTCGTCGGATACAAACCGAGCTTCGGCCTGATCAATCGCGCCGGCATGAAGTTTCTGGCGGAATCACTCGACACCATCGGCGTCCTGTCTCGCAGCGTCACCGATGCAGGCATGCTCGCCGCGCTGTTGTCCGGGCTTGCGGTGGGTCCGCAATCCTTCAAAGGCGGCAAGGCGCCTCGCATCGGCCTGTGCCGCACACCGTGGTGGAAGGAAGCCTCACCATCCGTGCAGCAATCGCTGCTGCAATGCGCCGAACGCTTTCGCAAGGCTGGCGCAAGCGTGGTTGAAATCGAACTTCCGCCCGAATTTGCTGAGTTGAATGATGTACAGATCCGCTTGAGCGCCTATGAATTCTTCCGTGCACTGAGCCACGAACGCATCCGGCATCCGGAGCTGATCTCCGCGAGCCTGACCCAACGTATCGCCGCTGGCAGTCAGGTGACACGGCAGACCTATGAAGCCGCTGTTGCGCTGATGAAACGCTGTCAGCGCTGGATGGACGACACGATGTCCAGTTATGAACTGCTGATGGCGCCGAGCGCGCCGAGCGAAGCACCGGACATCGCCGGCACCGGCGAACCCACCTTCGGTCTGATGTGGACCCTGTTGCAGATGCCGTGCATGACCTTGCCCTGCGGCAGCGGGCCGGCGGGCCTGCCCATCGGCGTGCAACTTGTTGCCGCTTGCGGCAACGACATCGGGCTTTATCGCGATGCGGCCTGGGCCGAGGCCCAACTGTCTGCTCACTGAGTCCGCCGCCCTGCCTTATCGGGAATCACATATGCGCGTGACGCATGATGACCGCGCTCCCGTCATTCCCGCGAAAGCGGGAATCCAGGGATTTCGAATTGAAGTGGGGCTGGATTCCGGCTCGCCCCCCAAGGGGACTTCCTTCGGGGCGCGCTGCGCTTGGCCGGAATGACGGGATCTTTGTCACTGAATTATGTAATGCTCATTAATCAAAGCGGAACACCAGCGACGGCTGCTCCATGCGGTCGCGCGGCTTGCGCATGCGCGTGGCCATTGCCAGCGCATGCGGTGCGTTTTCCAGCAGGATCATCATCTGCCGCTCATTGAGCTTGAGGCCTGCTTGCAGCGCCATCTGCTCCACATGTGACTGCATCGCGGGGCTGAGCGTTGAAGGCTTCGGTTCGTTTCCCTGCAGATCCGGCGCGGGCAGGGCTTCGCCATCGGTCAGCGGCGCGCGGCGCAGATGCCAGTCGGTGGCCTGCTGGAAGGCATGACCCGCCTGCAATACGCGGGCATCGTCCCCCGGCCGGCCGATCAACTGCATGCCCAGCGGCAAACCGCTACTGGTGTAACCGCAGGGCAGCGCGAGCGCCGGCGTACGGCCGGTGTTGGCGGGTGTACAGACATTGCTTTTGAGCCAGAAATTCTCCGAGCGGTAATCCTCGAAGCGCGGCGCCGGACCGAAACCGCTGGCGAGCAGTACATCAAATTGCTCGAATACCGGACGCATGTCCGCGAGATAGCGCCGGTGCTCGCGCAGCGCCTGCACATAATCCGCCGACTGGAACACGCAGGCCGGCAAGGCGCGGCCGAGGAAATCGCGGCCGAATTTCTCCGGGCTGCGAATCAGGTTCTCCTGGTGGATCGAAAAAATCTCGCTCTCTGCGATCACCACTTTGATATCAAAGCCGTCCTGCACCGGACGGATGCGGCAGGGGCTCACCGTCGCCCCCAGCGACTCAAATACTTTCACTGCGTTCTCAAGCGCCTGCGCATGTTCCGGAATGGCCGGAATGTCTTCTTCCCAGTAATGGCGCAATACACCGACGCGCAGGCCGCGCACCGGTTGATTAAGCGCCGCAGAGAAATCGATTGCCGGATAACGGATGCTGCCGTGATCGGCGGCGTCATAGCCCGCCACCGCCTGCAACAGGATCGCGCAGTCTTCAGCGCTGCGCGCCATCGGCCCGCAGTGATCGAAGGTGAAGGAATTGGGGATCACCCCAGCACGGCTGACCAGCCCGTAAGTCGGCATCAGCCCGGTGATGCCGCAGAACGACGCCGGCCCGCGGATCGAACCACCAGTGTCGGAACCCATCGCCGCCGGCATGAAACCCGCCGCCAGCGCTGCACCCGAACCGCTCGATGAGCCGCCGGTAAAACGCGACAGATCCCAGGGATTGCGCGACGGCGGCCAAGGCAGATCAAACGAAGGCCCGCCGTGCGCGAACTCATGCGTCTGCAGTTTGCCGAGCAGGATCGCACCCGCTTCCAGCAACTTGCGCGTCGCGGTTGCGTCCTCAGTCGGCACATTGTCAGCAGCCACTGCTGAACCGCCCGACGTCAGCAGGCCCGCCGTGTTGTAGATATCTTTCAGGCCGAAAGGAACGCCGTGCAGCGGGCCACGATATTGCCCGCGCTGGATTTCCGTTTCCGCGCTGCGCGCCGCGGCGAGCGCGCGATCGGCGGTCAGCGTGATGAAGGCCTGCACACGGTGATCGAGTTGACCGATGCGCGACAGCAGCGCCTGTGTCAGTTCCGCTGGCGACAGTTTGCCGGCCTGGATCAGCTTCGCCGCGTCGGCAATCGAGAGGTAATGCAGGTCGGAGTGATTCATTATTATAAGTATCTGATTAAATTAATATTTTGTCGTGTGCGGAATGACCTGCCCACCGCAGTTCACAAAACACTGCTGGTAATCCTGATCGCAGCGGTAAGTGTTCTCCGAGGCATAACAGCTGCGGCGCTGGCATTTGCCCGGATCGGTTTTGTTGGCGGTCGCCGCAGACAGGCAGGCGCGATAACCGGATTCAGCACTGCGCTCGCAGAAGGCCTTGTCGCTCTGTGCACGCTGGATCTCGTTGCCGCGGCACTGCTCGCGGATGCCCGCGCATTGCGTCACGCAGATCTTGCCCGACTCCGAGGCGGGCACGACAAATTCATAAGTGGTGGTTTGGCAGGCGCTCATCAGTAGCGCCAGCAGCAGGGCCGGCAGGCCCCGGGTCAACAAGCGATTCACAGGAATAGTCCTTTGCCTGAAGGTGAAGGCGTTGATCAGTGCGCCGGTGTGGCGGGGCAGGGTTTCCAGCTGTGCCCGCGCCATTGCAGGCGGTTGTCAAACAGCAGCGCGTCATCGCCTGGCTTGCCCAGCACGAAACCGACGACAAAGCCCTTCGGCGGCTTCTCCCGGCCGAAATAGGAGTAGGCCGTCGGCCCGGAATAAGTTTTTTTGCCGTGCTTCAGCTCCACATCGCCGGCGGTGATGGTGTATTCGACGCGTTCCTTGCCGCGGCAGAACTGCCCCGACGGCGGTGCCTCGCGCAGATCCTGGGCTTGCGCCACGGCAGCAACGCCCGACAACAGTAACGGTAGCCAGTGTTTCATCATCAGCACTTTCAGGGATTGAGTTTGTATTGTTGAACTCGGTGAAGACCGTGGCGGGGCAGTCTCGCAGCAGCGCTTAAGTCGGCACGACCCTGCCAGTGTCGCCATTTCTGCAACCCGCTTCAACTCCCCTGCAGAAAAACGCTGCAAATATCTTCCTGCAGTCGAGGCCGGGCGGGATATCTGCTGCGGCCCCGGGCTTGATTTCTAACGGCGTTCGCATCGTGAGCAGCTTGCGCATGCCTGCTGAGCCTTCGCTCTTGCCGTTTCACACATATTGAAACCCTGCTTGTGTTTTGATCTGAAACTACCTAGTGTCGAAGTGTCGATCGCCCGACAAGCACTTAAACGACAACAAGGTGATCCGACGCAATCCTCGGAGGAGGATGTATTGCAGCCAACCCGCTGATGGTCTCCGGCGCGGCTGCCTGACCGATGCATCGAGGGAGAAGTCCGGTATGACACGAGTGTTCGCACTACTGGTGGCGCTGTGCTGCAACTGCTTTGCTCCAGGGGCGGTGGCCGCTGACAAATGGGTGCCGGAACGGTTTGTTGAAATCGTCGCCGGGTCTGCCGCGGGTGGTGCACAGGATCGCACCGCGAGAACCATGCAGAAAATCTGGCAGGAACGGAAGATCATCACGGTGCCCGTCAATGTGGTGAACAAACCGGGCGGTGGCGGCACCCTGAGCCTGGCTTATCTTAATCAGCAGGGCGGCGAAGGGCGGCACATTGCCGTCGGGTCGCCCAGCTTCCTGCTCAACCACATTGCCGGCACCAGTCAGGTGTCGCATACCGACATCACGCCGCTGGCGCGGCTGTTCGGCGAATACATTGTCATTGCTGTCAGAACCGAATCACCGCTGAAAAGCGGCGCTGATCTGGTGCGCCGGCTGAAAGCCGACCCCTCCACCGTCAGTGCGGCGGTCGCCACCGCGCGCGGCGGCATGCAGCACATCGCAGTCGCGCGTCTGGCCAAAGCGGTGGGCGCGGACTTCCGCAAAATGCGCATCGTCGTGTTCAACTCCGGCGGCGAATCGATTTCACAAGTGCTCGGCGGACACATTGACGTGGTCGCTACTGCTGCAGCCAACGCTGCGCCCCATGTTGCCAGCGGCCAGTTGCGCATCCTCGGCATTGCCGCACCCCAGCGCATGACCGGTGCCTTGGCCGACGCGCCGACCTGGAAAGAGCAGGGTGCGGACATCGTGGCCTCCAACTGGCGTGCGGTCATTGGTCCGAAGGCGATGAGCGCTGCGCAGATCGCCTGGTGGGACCAGGCGCTGCAGTCGCTGGTCAACACCGCGGAATGGAAGGCTGATGTCCAATCCAATTTCTGGGTGAGCAATTACCTCGGCAGCACCGAGAGCAAGGCCTACTTCGCCGCGCAGCACGATGAAATGCGCGATGTCGTACGCGAACTGATGGCCAAATGAAGAGCGGGACAAACAGCGAGCGGCCTTACGGCCAGACGGAGAACAATATGCCCAACCCTGCTGATATGCAGGCAATGGCCGGCGTGAAAGTGCTCGAGCTGGGCACCACCATCGCCGGGCCGTTTTGCGCACGCCTGCTGGCTGATTTCGGCGCTGAAGTGATCAAGGTCGAACCAGCCGAAGGCGACCCATCACGCGTCTCTGGCAAGCGCTACAAAGACAAGCCGCTCTACGCAGCAACCTTGATGCGCAACAAGCGCCTGATCGTCGTCGATCTGCGCAAGCCCGAAGGGCAGGCCCTGATCCGCCGGCTGGTTGCGAAAGTTGACGTGCTGGTCGAGAACTTCCGGCCCGGCACACTGGAGAAATGGAATCTCGGATACGACGCGCTGTCGGCTATCAATCCGGGACTCATTCTGGTCCGCGTCTCCGGCTATGGCCAGAGCGGCCCCTACAGCCAGCGGCCGGGATATGGCGTGGTGTGCGAGGCCGTGGGCGGCTTGCGCCACATCACCGGCGATGCCGACCGCCCACCGGCGCGCGCAAACATCGGTCTCACCGACTGCATCACCGGGCTTTATGCCGCATTCGGCACGCTGATGGCGCTACGTCATCGTGACCGCACCGGGCGCGGGCAAGTGGTTGATACCGCCCTCTACGAATGCGCTTTCAGCTTCATGGACGCGCATGTCGCTTCCTATGAAAAGCTCGGTTACATCGTCGGGCGCGAAGGCGCGGGCCACTCGGGCAGCGTGGTCAACAACCTGTTCAAGACCCGCGACGGTGATTACGTACACATTCAGGGCTCGCAGACCAACAGCTTCCGCAGACTGTGTTTGGCGATGGGACGCGGCGACATCCTCGACGATCCGAAATTCAATACCCGGCTTGAACGTGTCAAACATGGCGACGAAATGGACGCAATCGTGCAGGACTGGGTCGGCGCGCGCGACTATGCCGAAGTCGAGCATGCGCTTTCAGCAGAAGATGTCGTGTTCACCCGCATTTACACCATGGCCGACATTTTCCGTGACCCGCACTTCAAGGCGCGCGAAATGATTCGCGACGTGCCCGACGAAGAACTGGGCAGCATTGCGATGGCGGCGCCGGTGCCAAGACTGTCGGCAACACCTGGCAGCATCCGCAGCAGCGGCGGACGCATCGGGCGCGACACCGTAGCAGTACTGCGCGACGAACTGGGTATCACGGACGGCGAATTCGATGATCTTGTCAGCAAGGGGATCGTCAGCTTCGCTGCGGAAAACAGCAACGCAGGAGGAGAAAAACGTGACTAATGAAATGATTCACAGCAGGGTTCGCGGGATGTCCCGTCTTACTGTTCGTTTCACCGGCCGGTTTTGCATCGCAGCCGGATTGAGCGTTGCGCTCACCGCGGGATTAACGCCTTGCGCACTTGCGCAGTGGAAACCCGACCGCATAACCGAACTCATCGTGAGCGTCGCACCCGGTGGCAACCAGGACATCACCGCGCGCACCATCCAGACGATCTGGCAGGATCGCAAAATCGTCTCCCCGGTGAATGTCATCAACAAACCCGGTGGTGGCGGCGCGATTGCCTATACCCATCTCAGTCAGCGTGCGAAAGACCCCTCGCAATTGCTGATCCTCGCGCCGACGATGCTGACCTCCAAAATCATGGGCGTCGGCCAGTTCACACATCGCGACTTCACGCCGATCGCAATGCTGTTCAATGAATACATCTTCACCGTCGTCAAGGCGGATTCACCGCTGAAAAGCGGGGTTGATCTGATCCAGCGTCTCAAGGAGGCGCCCGACAGCCTCAGCCTTGGCGTTGCTACCGCCGTCGGCAATCACATTCACATGGGCATCGCACTGCCGATGAAGGCCGCCGGCGTCGATATCAAGAAGATGAAAGTGGTGGCATTCAAATCCTCGGGTCAGTCGCTCACTGCGGTGCTCGGCGGCCATATTGAAGTTGCAGCGGCAACGTTTGCCGCAGTGTTGCCGCAATTGACCGCCGGACGTTTGCGCATCCTCGGTGTCAGTGCGCCGCAGCGCATGGGCGGCGCGTTGGCCACCATTCCCACTTGGAAGGAGCAGGGCGCCAATGCCGTATTCGACAGCTGGCGCGGCATCGTTGGCGCCAAGGGCATCAGCGAAGCGCAGGTCAAATACTGGGAAGCGGCGTTCCTCGCACTGAGCCAGACCGATGAATGGAAAGCCGACATCGAGAAGACCCACCGGGTCAACCACTTTCTTAATGGTGGTGACTCCAACGCCTATTGGGACGCGCAGTACAAGGAACTCGAAGAAGGCCTGACCGAGCTCGGTCTCGCCAAACGTTAAACCGCCGGATCAATCAACACCACATGACATCAAGGATGGATATGCCAGATCAACCTGAACAGGTCGAAGGCTGGGCACCCGAAGCCGACGAAATCCGCCAACGCTATGGCTGGGCCGAAGCGATGGGTGGCGAAGAGGCCGTGCGCCTGCGCCACGAAAAAGGTTTCCTCACCGTGCGCGAGCGCATCGCCGGCATTGTTGACTCCGACAGCTTCCAGGAGGTCGGCAAACTCACCGGCAAGGGCCAGTACGACGAGCAGGGCCGCGTCATCAAGGTCACGCCCGCGCCCTATGTCATGGGCATTGCCGAAGTGGATGGCCGGCCGGTCGCCATCGGCGGCGAAGACACCACCGTTCGCGGCGGCACCAGCTGGGGCCACGGACGACGCAAGGGCGGGCAGGGCGGATTCATCGATGACCTTGCTTATCACTACCGCATCCCGCTGATCCGGCTGATCGATGGTTACGGCGGCGGCGTGGCTTCTGCCAAACGCGGCTTCACCGTGTTCCCGGGCCATACCAATGATCCCGGCGTCAATGTCGCCGAACTGCTCGGTGTTGTTCCGGTCGTGAGTGCTGTGCTCGGCATCGCCGCCGGCGGCCCGGCGCAGCGCGCTGTGATGTCGCACTGGTCGGTGATGGTCAAGAACAGCACCATCTTTGCTTCGGGCCCGCCCATTGTTGAGCGCGGACTCGGCCAGAAACTCACCAAGGCCGAACTCGGCGGCCCGCAGGTCGCGGTCGACAAGGCCGGCACCATCGACAACGTCGCGGCCAGTGAAGAGGAATGTTTCCAGCTGATCCGGCGCTTCCTGTCGTACATGCCCACCAACGTCTGGCAAATGCCGCCGGTGGTGCCCACCGATGACCCGGTCAACCGCCGCGAAGAAGAACTGATCCGCATCGTGCCGCGTGACCCGCGCAAGCCCTACAGCATGAAGCGCGTCATCGAAATGATTGTTGACCGCGGCTCGATGTTCGAAATCCAGGGCACCTACGGGCGCTCGGCCATCACCGCGCTGGCGCGGATGAATGGTTACCCGGTCGGTGTCATCGGCAACAACCCGATGGTCGGCGGCCGCATCGACGTCAAATCCGCGCGCAAGCAGGCGCACTTCATCGAACTCTGCGACTGCTTCCATATCCCGATCGTGTTTTTCCTGGATGTGCCGGGCTTCATGATCGGCAAGGAATCCGAAGAGGCGGCTATCTTGCGCGAGGGTGCGCGCGCCATTCACGCCAAGTGCCAGGCGACCGTGCCGCTGATCTCGGTGGTCACGCGCAAGTGTTTCGGCATGGGCGGCGGCGTCGGCATCGACAAGTACGGACTCGACTTCAAGATCGCCTGGCCTTCAGGCGAATGGGGCTCACTGGCGGTGGAGGGCGGCGTGCGCGCGCAATACAAACGCGAAATCGAAAGCGCGCCGGACCCCGCAAAGCGCGAAAAAGAGATCGAAGCCGAACTCAAACGGATCACCTCACCCTTCCTCAGTGCCGAAGCCTTTGCCGTGGAAGACCTCATCGACCCGCGCGACACCCGCGCGTACCTGTGCCGCTTCATCAAGGCGATGCAGCCGCGATTGCAGGCCGATGTGGGTATGCGGCCGAAGTACGGGGTCAGGCCTTAGATCACCCTGCCTGCCTCACGCTCGATGACCGGCATGTCCCTTGGGTGCGTCCGGCATCGCGCGAGTCAGGCGGCAAAGAGCGTTCGCAGTTCCGAAATGATCGCATCGCGACGGAACGGGTTGTCGAGTATTTCAGCGGTAGCCACATCAACCTTGCGCCCGCCGAACAATGCGGAGAGTTCTTCCTGCAACGCGGGTATATCCGGCAGTGACACATCACTCTGCGGCGAGAACTCAACCAGCAAATCAATACCGCTTTCGGGCGTGAGTTCGTTGCGCGCTGCCGATCCGAACAGACTCAGCTTTTGAATTTTGTATTTGCGGCAGAGTGCCGCGAGGCGGCCGCGCGGAATATGCAGTTTGGTATGCGGCACGACGTGATACGCGGCCTGTGGGCTGTGCAACACCTGTGCGACAGCGGGTTGCCGGCTTTGCCTGGTTGTTGCTGCATCAGCGTCGCTCAACAGATCAACCAGCGCATTGAAGCTGCCGCATTCGCGGTTGGCGCGGTAATGCACCTGGCGGCCGACTTCCTCTCGCAGCAATAAACCCAGATCCGTCAGCGTGCGCAGATCCCGGTGCAGTGAGCCTGGTGATGCGCCGGTCACCCGTGCGAGCTCGCGCACATGCAAGGCAGCGTCGGGTTCCAGCAGCAAAGTCCGCAAGACCGCGGCGCGGGTGTTGCCCAGCAGAAAGTTGACGATCTTGACGGTAGATATTGATGTTCTCATAATTGCTTCGATTGTAGCTATTATGAGAACAATAAGAAACTTCCAGCGATATTTATTAAGTATATGTTTTTAATAATTATTTTATTTTCTGTGAGTAATTGCTTCCTATCAACACGCATTGAGTCATCTGCTCAGTGGCTGCGTCCGGACTTTAAGTAACATAAAAGTTACTATAAAATGCCTGCCATCAAAGTCGTTGAATACTTGGATGCACGTGGTCAATCGCCGTTTGCCCGTTGGTTTGACGATCTCAATGCCGAGGCGGCGGCGAGAGTGACGACCGCGCTGTATCGAATGGGTCAGGGCAACTTCTCAAACGTAAAAGGCGTGGGTGGTGGCGTATTTGAATACCGAATCGATTTCGGTCCGGGTTACCGGATTTATTTCGGCAAGGACGGGGACACTGTGGTGATTCTGCTGGGCGGCAGCACCAAGCAACGTCAGCAGCAGGCAATAACGTTTGCCACGCAGGTATGGATTGACTGCAAGCGCCGCAAAAACGAACAACGATAAGTGAGGCAACGATGGCACTGACCCGGGATTTCAAGGAAACCGTATTTGCCCGCGCGCAGCGTGACGGCAAATTCCGCCAGGCCCTGTTCACTGAGGCCATCAACGCTTACCTCGCGGGTGATTCCGCCACCGGAAAAACCATGCTGCGCGATCTGGTCAATGCAACCATCGGCTTTGAAAGCCTGGCTGCAAAAGTGGGCGCGCCCAGTAAGAGCCTGCATCGCATGCTGGGCCCGGCGGGCAACCCCAGCACAAAGAATTTTTTCGGAATCGTCAGTGCCCTGCAAAAGAAAACCGGTGTCCAACTGCGGGTGACCGCTGATTAATCCTTTGGCACA
>CAMAYE010000004.1 GCA_945862135.1 Bordetella parapertussis | reverse complement strand
CCCCCGCCTCCGCCGCCTTGGTTCTTGCCCTGCGGACGTCCACCGCCCATTTTGGGCTGCTGCCCGCTGGTCATCACGCCCATGCTGCGGCGTTGCTGCGGATCAGGCGCGCCGGGGCGGTTGCCCGAAGCGAGCGCGATTTCGAGTTCGTTGAGTTCGTCCCACTCGGCATCGGTCCGATTGCGGTCGGGGATGGCCAGCAACTCCTGCATGCGCTGGCGTGGTGAAACGGGAGATTGGGGTGGTTGCGAATCGTTCATGGGAGGTATTATCGCACTGTACACTGCAACCTTCAATTAAAACAACAGCTTAGCGTACAAAAAGTGGCCAAGCCGTTGATTTTGCGTAACCTAGACCAAGGCCTGAAGCACCAAGGCATGCAGTAGCTGGCGGTGGTAATAGCGTATGGCCCCCGGAGCGTGGGCCATGAACACCGTGACAAGCTCCTCGGAAGGATCAACCCAGAAATACGTACCGGTGGAACCTGCCCAGTGAAACTCCCCGGCACTACCCGGCATGCCGCCACGGCCCGCGCTGCGTCGCACCGCAACACCAAGACCAAAACCATAACCACGGATATTCGGGTAGTCGTTGAGTTTGCCCAGATCCA
Source organism: Bordetella parapertussis (assembly GCA_945862135.1). GTDB lineage: Bacteria > Pseudomonadota > Gammaproteobacteria > Burkholderiales > SG8-41. The sequence continues at coordinate 49,702 of CAMAYE010000004.1, read as the reverse complement.
CCTCAGGACCGAGATGATCGCTGGTCATGAACTCAACACTTTTGCGCGACAAAACACGCACGCCGTCCAGTTCTCCGCGGTTCAGAAGCATCTGCGCGAAACGCAGATAATCAGCCGCCGTCGATACGGCGCAGCCGCCGCCGCAATCAAACTTGTGAGGCGTGGTGCCGTCACGCAAGGTCTGCGGTTCACCGGTGACGGGGTCAAGCGCCAGCGCTTTTGCGTAACGCATCACCTGATCGGCGGGCACGGTGAACGCGGTATCACACATGCCCAGCGGCCGGAACAAACGTTCATCGAGAAACCGCGAAAGCGGCATTCCGGCAACCGCTTCAATCACCAGCCCCAGCACGTCCAGACCCAGACTGTATTCCCACCGGGAACCCGGCTGGTAATGCAGCGGCAGCGCAGCAAGCTGCGCGAGGAATTCGGATCCAGTCCATTTAGTCGAAGCGATGTCTGATGAAAAAGGGTAGCGCGCATAAAGCGCCTTGTCGCCCCGACCGTAACTGAGGCCGGCGGTATGGCGCATCAGGTCTTCGACGGTCATTTCACGCAGCGCAGCTTCAGTGGGGGCTCCCGGGGCGCCGTCGCACTGCGGAGGATTGACGCGCATACCCGAAAGCTGCGGCAGATAATGACGCACCGGTTGATTGATGGCCAGGCGCCCTTCCTCGCACAACATCAGCGCCCCGACAGTTACCAGCGGCTTGGTCATCGAGGCAATGCTGAACATCGCATCAACCGGCATCGCCGAACCCGTAACCGGATCGAGATGACCAAAAGTTTCGCAATAACCGAGCTTGCCGCGACGCGCAATCATCAACACCGCGCCGGGCAGTGCGTTGCGTGCAATCTCGGCATTCAATGCCGCCGCAATACGCGGCAGCCGGTCAGGCGCAAAACCTAGATCCCGGGGTTCAGCTCGCGTCAGCGGGACCATGTTTTCAGTCTTGTTCATCTGGATTTCTCTTATGACTAATAATGCGGCGGGATTTCGTGGGCCGGAGCATCGGACTCTGGTGGCAGACTGCGTAACAATTGCAGTCGCAGGTCACGCACCAGCTGCTCAAGATCAGTGATGCGCTGCTGCTGTTGCGCAACTTCTTGATTGAGTGCTTCCAGCAGATCTTCGTTGAAGCTCAGCTTGATTTCGATTTCGGCAAGACGGGGCTCATCCATGGCGGCTCCTTTATTCCGGCGCTCTCACCCGGATACGCACCCCCTGGCACTCGACCTGCTGTCCGGCACGGATCTTGGCCGTTTTGCGGCTCTCGGGCAGACCATCAACCGTCACCTCACCGGCGGCGACGAGCTGCTTGCCGCGTCCGCCGCTTTCAGTGACGCCTGCGAGTTTCAGCAGATCACAAAGGCGCACATGATCGTCACGCAGCATGAATTCACGGTTTTCCAAGATATATTCGCTTTTTGGGGTGAAGCATCAATTGCATCCATGATACTTGAATGGCCGCGCGGGGAACCATGTGGCAGCACCGTGTTCGAATCTTGCACGACAACCTATTTAATCGTCATGCGTTGAACAACAATGATCAAGGAAATACACATTCTTTACAAAATCACGCTGGCTAGTCTGCTGCTGTTTAACGCTGGCTGCGTTGTGACTTCAACGTCGCCACCGGACAACAAGCCTGCTGTTTACACAACACCAGCCGCTGTTACGACTGTCCCTGCAGCGCAGCCGCCGGACAACAAGCCCGCTGCCGCCGCAACGACAACCACAGTAGCGCCCGCTGCACCAGCAAAACCGGAAGCTCCTGCGCCGATCGCGCCGGTGATTGCGGCAACATCAAACAGCGAAGCTCCGAAACCTGCAAAACCTGTCCTCAAAGCGCCGGTAAAACCGGTGGCGACACCCACGCCGGCGCCAAAACCGCAAAGTACGGCGCCAGCACCCGTTCCGTTGGCCATCGATACACTCGAACAACGCCTGAAAGATACGCCGGCGATCGGCGTATTCACCAAACTCACACTGAAGAATCAGGTCGATGATCTACTCAACCGTTTCCGCGCGCATTATGAAGGCCGAGGCGGCATGACGATCCCGCAGCTAAGACAGAACTACGAACAACTGCTCGCCAAGGTCCATGGTTTGCTGAAAGATGGCGACCCGGTGCTCGCAAGCGCGATCATCAATTCCCGCGAAGCCATCTGGAGCGTGCTGACCGATCCCGTGAAATTTGCCAAACTCTGAAGAAAACACACAACCATGTTCAGATTACCATTCCATCACCTGAAAAATTCATTGCTTGCTCTCATCCTTGCAGTTAGCGGAATCGCGCCTGCCCTGTCTGCGGACACCAGCCCGCTGGCGAAGGATCTCACCGCATCCATCGCGTTGCTCGGGCTGCCCTGCGGCCAGGTGATCAAGGTTTCCTCGCAGGGGGAACGCGATCACCTTGCAACCTGCAGCGACGGCAATCAATACCGCGTCTATGTCAACGCGCAGGGCAGAGTCACCGCCGAGAAACGCTGACGGCCGCCTGGGAGGGCATGGCGAATACGTGGACTTTCGCAGCTGCTCCTGTGGCTGTTGACGCTATCATGGCGCCTCCACAACCGCAGGAAAGCGATACCGCCATGCCGAACGTCCAGCAAAAACCCCTTTCCTCCGGTGATCGTGGCACACCACAGATCACCAGCGCCAACGCGCCGCCCGCGTTGCGCATGATGCTTGCGCTGGAAGATTTCGAAGCGCCCGCTCGCCGTTACATTCCTCGACCGATCTACGGTTATGTCTCCGGTGGCGTCGAACGCAACGTCACTCTGGATTGGAACCGCTCGGTATTTGATGACCTGGCTTTGATTCCGCGCATGCTGGTCGGTGTGTCGCAGCGTTCACAGAAAACCGAACTTTTCGGCCGCAGCTATGATTCGCCCTTCGGCATCGCACCGATGGGCGGCACCTCGCTCGCCGGCTTTGAAGGCGATCTGTCGCTGGCCCGCGCCGCACAGGCCAACAACATCCCGATGATCCTCAGCGGCGCTTCGCTGACCCCGCTGGAAAAAGTGCGTGCAGCAAGCCCGCAGCACACTTGGTTCCAGGCCTATCTGCCAGGCGAAGATCAGGCCATTACCGAGTTGGTCGAACGGGTCAGCAAAGCCGGCTACGACACGCTGGTGCTGACCGTGGATATTCCCGTGGGCTCCAACCGGGAAAACAATGTGCGCAACGGCTACAACGCGCCGCTGCGGCCGAGCCTGCGCCTCGCGCTGCAATGCCTTTCACATCCGCGCTGGCTCATCGGCACCGCATTACGCACCTATTTCACCACCGGCATGCCGCATTTCGAAAACATGGGCAAACGCACGCCCCTGGTTTCCAGCACCGCCGTACGCGAACGCGCCAACCGCGACCACCTGAACTGGGAGCATGTCGCGCTGATGCGCCGGCTGTGGAAAGGCAAACTCCTCATCAAGGGCATTCTTGCCAAGGAGGATGCCGTCATCGCCCGCGAACACGGCGCCGACGGCATCATTGTGTCCAACCACGGGGGCCGCCAGCTCGACTCGGCCACCTCGCCATTGCGCGTGCTGCCAGGGATCGTCGCCGCGGCAGGGGTAATGCCAGTGTTGATCGACAGCGGCTTCCGTCGCGGCACCGATGTGCTGAAAGCACTGGCGCTCGGCGCAAAGTTTGTCTTCGTTGGCCGGCCCATGCTGTATGCGGCGGCCGTTGCCGGTGAAACCGGCGTCAGCCATGCCATCCGGTTGCTGCGTGATGAGGTGGATCGCGACATGGCCATGCTCGGCACCAACACCATTGCCGAGGTTTCCCGCAAGCAGTTGATGGACGCCCGCAGCTTTGACGGATACACACAGGGCTGAAACAGTCATTTTGTGTTCTGTGCGATCGCGCCCCGCATCAGCGCTGACCATTTGTCACCACCTTATTCATGCCTTCAAATCAGGAGTTTGGGCAGGCACGCCCCCCCCCTGAATTCCATCTTATGGAAGCATAAAGCAGGCGTTTGGTGCTGAACGTCAAAATTAATTGTCATACTCCCTCCCAGCGGTCTAGAATCACTTTGAGGCGCAGCTCGCTCTGTGCTGGGCATATCAATAAATAATCGCGAGGAGGAACCCGAATGAAAGCATTGCATCTTGGCGCCGTTACGCTCGCGGCGCTGCTTACTGGTTGTGCCGCCAGCCCGGAACTGGTCAGTTGCCTGCAACCGAACCGTCGTGTCGCCGTAGAAATTACCGGAAGCAAGGTCAAACCGCCGGCCAAACCCGGTGCCAAACCTGGCCGAGACAACGTGCTCTATAAAGCTCTGGCCCAAGGTGATTCCGCGTTTGACTACGGCAACGCCACGCTCAAAGACGGCGGCAAGGCTGAATTTGACAAAGTCATCAACCTGATCAACACAGGCAACAAAAAAGATCCTCGCCCGACCGCCGTCAATTCAATCATCATCACTGGTCATTCTGATCGCACGGAAGTCGAGGACGGAAAAACCAATCTCGACGAAGAACGTGCCCGCAATGTGCAGGCCTACCTCACCCAAAAAGGCCTGAATCCCAAACTGATGTTCTGGGAAGGCAAGGACGCGAAAGAACCGGTCGCCGTTACCAAATTCTGCGTCGACTAAGAGCGACGACCAAAGCGAGGAGAGCTTCCCCCCGCTACGGCGGGGATTTTTTTGCCCGCGCATGCCAGTCAGGCAGGCATTGCCACCCCTTCCTGCTCACAACTATTCGCTACGTCACTGACGGTAACGCGACGCATGTCGCGGACCCAGCGTAAATCATCGAACTCGGTGCCGCGGTGCATGGTGCAGCGGTTGTCCCACATCACCAGTTCCTGCGGCCGCCAGCGATGGGTGTAGACAAACTGGCGCCGCGTGACATGTGCGATGAGCTCATCAATCAGAGCACGTCCCTCGATATCGGGCATGCCCCAGATGCGACCCGCGTGGGAGGCGACAAACCGTGATTTCCTTTTATTCTGGGGAATCGTGCGCACCAGCATCTGCGGTACTGGTGGCAGCCGCCGCTGCTCCTCTTCGGTGAATTCCATGAAACCGTTGCGCCGGCGCGAGGTGGCAATCCAGTGCTCGACCACCAGGCCCTGCAGCTTTTGTTTGGTTGCAGCAGGCAAAGCATCGTAAGCCGCACGCTGGTCGGCAAATTCGGTGTGGCCGCCGATGGGCGCAACCGTCTCCGAATACAGCAGCGAGCAAATGCTGGGCAGGCGCTTGAACGAACTGTCGGTATGCCATAGCCGGTTTCCGGCCTTATACATGCGCTGACGACTGGTTTCGCCCCAGATCTTGCCATCGGCAGACAGATTGGAAATATCGGAAAAAGCGCCACTGAACCGCGACGGCGTGGCTTTGGGATCCAGCGTACGCTCGTTCTCAATGGGTCCGAACAACGCGGCGAAGGCCAGTTGCTCTTCCTGCGTCAGCTTTTGCTGCGGAAATACCAGGACGGCGTATTTCCAGAACGCCTGTTTGATCGCTTCAAAATCCTCGCTGGACAGCGACTTCGACAAATTGACATCGCCGACCTCGGCCACAAAATCCGGCGTCACGGGAACTATGGTGATAGCCATGCTTGAGCTCCTCCTGGAATAGCGGCATCAGCGCAAGAAGTTATTATTAAGCAGATGCCAATGCTGTAACAGCAACATACACTCAGCCGGCATGCCCTTCAGCGGACATTCCGGATTATGGTAACGGCGTTCGCCCTCCCGACCTGGCTGATCCCCCGATTAAAACAGCCGGCGTATCATTGCTGAAGAACACAAAACCTGAGGGGAACAAAATGGCCAAAGCCTATTGGGTCGTCAGCTACCGTGCGATCCACAAACCGGATGCCTTTGCCCGTTATGCAGCCGTCGCACCGTCTGCAGTGCAGGCCAGCGGCGGCCGTTTTCTGGTTCGTGGCATGGCTGCCCGGGTGTACGAGGCCGGTATCCAGCAACGCGTCGTGGTCATCGAATTCGACAACCTTGCGCTGGCACTGGCCGCGCATGACACACCGGCCTATCAGGCGGCGTTGAAGGAACTTGAAGGCGGCGCCGTCGAGCGCGACCTGCGCATCGTCGAAGGCATCGCCTGACGGCGCGGCCCCGACGATTTCACTTCAACTGCTCAGGGGCTGCAACCCGATACGCATTTGCCCTGGCCATCGAACTCCATCGTACGGCCGCTGATGGCCAGGTGAGAAGGCGGTTTGAGCATCTTGATGAACGCCGCCGTACGCGAAGCAGGCCGGAGTGCCCCACCCTCGGTAACCGGCTCGTTCGGATGCGTGAGTATCACCGAAGCGGGCTGGATCAGCTCGTTGATGGCGTGCCCGCCAGAATAGAAAATGCCTGGATTCGGCCCGAGATTAAGCACGGTCAGGTTGGCTTTGTGAAACTCCTTCACGACCGTTTTCATCTCGGAATGAATGCCGGTATCCCCCGTGAGGTAGGCCGTCAGACCATTGGTGAACTTGACGACGAATCCTGTCGCAGGACCATATTCGACAATCGAACCGTCAGCCTTCATCAAGGCGCGCTGCGCCTCCGACAGCAACGCGGGCGGCGCGTTGTTGACGTGCGAGGCATAAATGATCGAGATCTCCACGCCCTTTGACGCATCAGCCGTTTTTGCAACAAAAACACCGCCAAGATCTGTCTGGGAGGCACATACCGTGGCAACCGGCACGGTCGTGGCGCCACCGGTTTGCGGACAGAAACCGATCGGCTTGCCGCTGTGGATCATCTGGATCTTTTTGCCGACGAATCCGCTCATGGCGCGGGTCATCACCAGCCCGGCATTCTTAGCTGCCGCAACTTCCGCAGTTGTCGAATGGGGCGCCGGCATCCTTGCCGAGTTGGCGCAGCTTCCCGCACCCGGCTCTCTCAACTTCTGGTCGCCGACATGATCGCCGTGCATGTGTGAAAGCAGCACCAGATGAATCGTGCCCAGCCGCGGATCATCACCGCCAGTCACGTTGTGCGCGGGGTCGTAAAGAAAGCGGACACCGGTAGGATCTTCGAAAACAATTGCGCGATCATTCGCGCAGAGCTCTCCGGGATGCGAACCGATGGGCGTTATTTTCACGTTCTGCGCCAGCACCGGCGCACTGCCCAGCACCAACGTCACCAGCGCACAAGCTGCAACGGCAATTTTCATGACTCCCCCTTTTGGACCGCGTTCTCACAATGACGGTGCATACGTTACCGTGCGACCGCAACAAATGCCAATACTCACTTGGAAATCGACTGCTCAGCACTTTGGTGCGACGCACCACGTCGAATCAGACCATCACTAACGTCATGCCTCGACCAGCGTCAGCAATGCGGCTCCGTACCGTTCAAGTTTTTTGGCACCAATGCCGCTGATGGTCGCCAGCTCATCCATATCCCGGGGGCGCAATGCCGCGATTTCCGCCAGGGTGCGGTCGTGGAGAATCACGTAGGCCGGTACCGACTGTTCACGGGCCTGTTCAAGCCGCCAGACCTTGAGTTGCTCCAATAAGCCGGCATCGGCTGTCGACAAACCCGCAGTAGCATCACGGCGTGCCTTGCTCACCTTCCCTTTGCGCGGCTGCAGCTGGCGCATCTCCACGGACTGCTCGCCCTTCAGCACCGGACGGCTGGCCTCGGTCAGTTTCAGGGCACCGAACGCGTCGTGATCAGGCTCGGCATAACCCAGCGCCACTAATTGGCGGAAGACATTGCGCCATGAAGGCTCATCAAGATCAGCGCCGATGCCGAAGACGTTGAGCTGCTCATGGCCCCATTGCGCGGTACGCTCTGTCGAGCGCCCGCGCAGCACATCAATCAGATGCACTGCGCCGAAACGCTGACCAGTGCGATAAATGCATGACAACGCCTTGCGCGCAGCTACGGAGGCGTCCCAGGTTTGTGGCGGCTCAAGGCAAGTGTCGCAATTACTGCAGGGCGCGCTGTCCTCGCCAAAGTAATCAAGCAGGCGCACCCGCCGGCAACCGGCGGTCTCACACAGTCCGAGAAGCGCGTCCAGCTTGACCACCAGCACCCGACGGTACTCCTCGCTGCCCTCAGACTGGTCGATCATGCGCCGCTGCTGCACAACGTCGCCCAAGCCGTACGCCATCCACGCATCAGCGGGCGCGCCGTCACGCCCTGCGCGGCCGGTTTCCTGGTAATACCCTTCAATGCTTTTCGGCAGATCGAGATGTGCAACAAAACGTACGTCGGGTTTGTCGATGCCCATGCCGAAGGCAATCGTCGCGACCACCACCACACCCTCTTCGCGCTGGAAACGACTTTGATGATCCGCGCGTGATTGGGGATCCATGCCGGCGTGGTACGGCAGCGCGCGTACGCCGTGACTGACCAGCCACGCCGACGTCTCATCGACCTTTTTTCGCGACAGGCAATAGACGATACCGGCCTCGCCTGGATGATCTTCGCGGATAAAGCGCAGCAGCTGGTTGCGCGCATCCTGCTTGTCAACGATGGTATAGCGGATGTTCGGCCTGTCGAAGCTGGAAATGAATACTCGGGCTTCATCCAGGGCCAGACGGCGGATGATTTCTTCGCGGGTCTGCGGATCGGCCGTCGCAGTCAGCGCAATGCGCGGGACCTGCGGAAACCGCTCATGCAGCACCGACAGTTGCAAATACTCCGGCCGGAAATCATGACCCCATTGCGACACACAATGCGCTTCATCAATCGCGAACAGCGCAATCCTAGATTCTGCGAGGCAATCCAGCATGCGCGGCATCATCAGTCGTTCCGGCGCGACATACAGCAGGTCGAGTTCACCGTTGCGCAGCGCCTTTTCGCAGGCGTTGACTTCACGACCATCGAGCGTCGAGTTGAGGAATGCGGCGCGCACACCGAGCTGCTTCAGCGCGGCGACCTGATCCTGCATCAGCGCAATAAGCGGTGACACCACCAGTGCGGTGCCGTCGCGCAACAACGCCGGCAACTGGTAACACAGGGATTTGCCGCCGCCGGTGGGCATCAGTACCAGCGCATCACCACCGCCGGCAACGTGCGTGACGATGTCCTCCTGCGCGCCGCGGAATGCTGGATGACCGAATACCGTGCGTAACAGCTGCAATGGACGCGGATCAGTCGTGGTGTTCATGATGATCCTGAACAACGCAGCAGGCGGACAGGCGTTGTCGCGGCCGCGGAACGGACGGCCGCAACCATAAATTAATATTTAAAAACAATTACTTATATCACTTCTTGCGGCTGCGCCCGGCGAGTTTCAGCAACTCCTGATGCAACGTATCCGCCAGGCTGATGCCTTCGGCCTGCGCCTTCGCCACCGCCTGATGGCGCCTTGCGCCCGGCAAACGTACGCCGGCATCGCCGAGCATGTGCCCAACCATGTCCTCGATGCGCGAGAAATAAACATCGGCTCCGGCCAGCGCATCGGGATTGATGACGATCAGCGCGTGGCCGATGCGCGGCTTGTTGCCGGGTTCGAAGTACGAATCGTTTTCGCAGCTCAAAGCAGCGCCAGTGAGCGCAACACATAACGCCTCGACCATCAACGCCAATGCGGTGCCTTTGACGCCGCCGATCGCCGTCAGACTGCCGGTCAGTGCAGCCTGCGCGCTGGTCGTCGGATTGCCATCGCGATCGACTGCCCAGCCCAGCGGAATCGGCTTGTTTTCCTTGGCATAGAGCATGATCTTGCCGCGCGTCACTTCGGTCAGCGACAGATCAACAACAATCGGCTGTGCATTCTTGCGCGGAAAAATCGCCGCGATCGGATTGGTGCCGAAAAAGGCCTTGCTGCCGCCCCAGGCATTGATCGCCGACGGGGAGTTGGTCAGCGCAATACCGGTCATCCCGGCATCGGCAATCGCGGCGAGGTGATACGCCGCGGCGCCAAAATGATGGCTGTTGGTGATGCCGACAAAAGCGACACCGTATTTTTTGGCGCGTTTGATCGCTTCATTGACCGCAAGGGCCGCTGCAGGAAACGCCAGCCCACCGCCGGCGTCGATCAGGCAGGTAGCGCCGTTCTTGCGAATGACTTTGGGTTTGGCTTTGCCATCGGCACGGCCTTCGCGCAGATGCTGGGCATAGAGCGCAACGCGCGACAGGCCGTGGCCTGACAGTCCCTCCGCTTCGGCTGCAACCAAGGCCTGTGCGGTCGCCTCAGCCATGGATTTCGACGCGCCCGCACGCTTCAGCGCCCGCGCGGCAAGTTCGGTCAATTCGGCAATCGCTAGTACTAGCATGAGATCAGTCGACCTTGGTGCCGGATTGCTTCGCCACATCCGCCCACTTCGCAGTCTCGGCCTTGAAAAACGCCGCAAATTCCGCCGGTGTGTTGCCGCTGGGTTCCGCGCCCTCGGCGCGGATGCGCTGCACCACTTCTGGCGACTTCACCGAGGCAACCCATTCCTTGTACAGCCTGTCCTGCACCGCCTGCGGCGTTTTCACCGGCACAAACAGACCGTTCCACTGAACGGCAAGATGACCTTGGACGCCGGCTTCTTCCATGGTCGGCACTTCCGGAACAACCTTCGACCGCACCTTGTCGGCGACAGCGAGACCACGCAGGCGGTTGTTGCGGATATGCGGCGCGGCCACCGGCATCACCACAAAGGCCGCCTGGGATTCGCCGGTGAGCAGCGCGACCGTTGCCGGTGCTGCGCCCTTGTACGGAAGGTGGGTGATGCGGGTACCGGTTTTGACCCGGAGCATTTCCATTGCCATGTGTGACATGGTGCCGGTGCCGGCCGAAGAATAATCGAGCGAGTTCGGCTTGCCCTTGGCAAGCGCCACCAGATCCTTGACGCTTTTTACCGGCAGCGCGGGATGCGCAACCAGAGCAAAAGGATAAGAGGATGCCATCGATATCGGGGCAAAGTCCCTGACCGGGTCAAAGCTCAGTTTTTTGTAGATCGCGGGGCTGATCGTTATCGAGGAATTTGCAAAAAACACCGTATAGCCGTCGCCCGGCGCCTTGGCGACGATGTCTGCCGCGATGTTGCCGCTGGCGCCGGCACGGTTGTCGACAACCACCTGCTGCCCCAGCTGCTGCGAAAATTTCTGCGCAATGATGCGCGCCACCAGATCACTGCCGCCGCCAGCAGGAAATGGGAGCACCATGCGAATGCTGCGCGTCGGAAATTCCTGGGCTGCCGCGGTTGAGGCCATAGCAAATATGCCGCCGAAAGTCGCAGTCGCAAGCGTGATGCCAAGAAAAATGGAGCGATCCATGATTTTTCCTCCAAGCAGATGTTATGTATGTACGGGAAGACCGGACCGGCAGTCTCCCCCGCCAGCCCGGAAAAATCAAACAGCAGATGCTGATGCGGAATCAGCTTGCTGTCAGCAGCGACTCGCCAGGCTTGACCCGGGTGAATTTGACCGGCCGCGTTTCAATGTTGAAACGCCCATCCTTCCAGCCGACACAGGTGTAACGCGAGTTCTCAAGATCGCGCACATCCGGGTGGTCGGCGCGGAAGTGCGCGCCGCGCGAATCCTCACGGGCCATCGCCGCGAAGCGGATCGACTTCGACACCATGACGAGGTTCTTCAAATTGAGCCAGTCGTGCCAGGTCAAATTGAATGCCAGCGTTGAACCGTTGATGCCGACTGCATCAAGCTGCGCATCAAGATCATCGAGCTGCCCCTCAGCCCGCTCCAAAGAGGCGGCATCGCGGACTATACCGACGTCATCCCACATCACGTTGTAAAGCTGCTCGCGAATGGCGTTCATGTCACCACCCTTGCGCGACAACGGCGCCTGGCAACGGGCCACCGCGGCATCAATCGCCTCTTGGTCCGGCGCGCGAAACTCGCCATTGGCCTTGATCCAGCCAGGCATCACGTCGCCGGCGATACCACCGAACACCGTGGAATTGGCAACGCCGTTGCCACCGAGGCGGTTGGCGCCATGAACGCCGCCCGAATCCTCACCCGCAACGAACAAACCATGCAGATCGGTGGTGCAGTCGGTTTTGAACACCACGCCGCCCATCATGTAATGCGCCGTCGGCACCACGTCGGCGAGTCCTCCGACCAGATCAAAACCGCAGTCGGCGCAGCGCTCGACCATGCCCTTGAATTCCTTGCGCACCATCACCGGATCGAGATGGCGCATGGTGATGTAGAGGCCTCCGCGCGGGCCCACGCGTCCGGCGCGCATTTCCTCGAACATGCCGCGGCTGACGATGTCGCGCGTCGCACGCTCGTTACGCGGATCATATTTGTGCATGAAGCGATCGCCGTCGCCGTTGAGCAGATAACCGCCGGCGCCGCGCAGGCCTTCCTCAATGATGGTACCGGTGATGCGTGTGTCCATGCCGGCAATCAGTCCGGTCGGGTGGAACTGCACCATCTCCATGTCGCGCAGTTGCAGCCCCGCGCGCATCGCCATCGCCATGCCGTCGCAACTCTTGTCGCCGGAAGGCGTGTGGTATTTGTACATCGTCGGGCCACCACCAGTGGCCAGCAGCACCGCCTGCGCCTGCACGAAGGTGAACTCGCCGCTGCGCATATCGATCATCAGCACGCCGGAAACCGCAGAACCGTCCTTGTTCTTGATGAACTCGACGGCGCGATGTTCTTCCAGCCGGTTGATGCCGCGCGCCCACACCTGTTCGGCGAGGCGGTTGATGATTTCGATGCCGGTCAGGTCACCCTTGTGCACGGTACGATCAAAAGTCTGTCCGGCAAAAGCCTTCTGGTGGATCGTGCCGTCGGGATTGCGGTCGAAGAAACAGCCGAGTTCGTTTTCCAGCTCATGAATACGCTCGACCGCGGTTTCAACCAGCGTCCACGCCAGATCCTGGTCGGGCAGCCACTTGCCGCCTTCGATGGTGTCCATGAAATGACGCTCGACGGAATCGCCTTCGGCAAGCGCCACGTTGTAGCCGCCCTGTACCATGCGCGTGCAGCCGCTTTTCCCGAGCAGGCCTTTCACCGCAACGGTGATCGACAGTTCAGGGTTGTGCTGATGGGCATGCAGCGCAGCAAACAGGCCGGCGCCGCCGGAGCCAAGAATAAGAATGTCGGTCTTGATGGTTTTCATGAGGTTTTAACTTTTGACGCCGAGGGCCGCAAGTACGCCGGCACGCTGGTCCTTGGCAGCCGCGTTAACTGCGGTATAAAGACTGCCGCCATGGGAATCCATCGCGACCAGCAACGGGCCGAAGCCCTTGATGCGGAATTTCCACAGCGATTCTGGATTGAGGTCGTCGAGATCAACCTCTTCGATCTGTTCGATCCAGGTCGTTTCCAGCGCCGCGGTGCCACCGATGATCGCCAGATAAACGCCGCCGATATCGGAGAAAGCCTTGGCTGAAGCCGCAAACAATCCGCCCTTGCCGATGATGATGCGCACGCCGTATTGCTCCATCAGCGGGCGGGTAAAGCGCTCCATGCGAGCACTGGTGGTGGTGCCGATGCAGATCGGCGCATAGCCCGAAGGATGTGCTTTGGTTTCACCTACCCATTTGACATTGGGTGCGGTATGCACCACCGCATGTCCGTTCAGGTCGAAACGCGTCTTACGCCCATGGTCGAACATGTGAATCTGCGTGGCATCGCGAATGCCGTACAGCGTCTGATGCAGGGTGACGGTATCGTTGATGCGCAGTTTGCGGACCTGCTCCTCCGTCACCGGCATATTGAGTTCGTAATGCGCCATGTCTGTATCCGTCGATCAGTAACCGTAACTGAGGCCTTGCGGCGTGAAAGTCGCCCGCGCGCGCCGTGCCGAATGGCACTGCATGTTGACCGCAACGGGATTCATCGTGATGTGTGTGGCAGCAGTCTCGACATGCACTGCAAATGCCGTGGAATCGCCGCCGAGGCCTTGCGCACCGACACCCAGCTTGTTGACCACGGCGCTGAGTTCGGCCTCAAGCTTCGCGCCCTCGGGATCTGCGCATTGGCTGCCCAGTGGCCGGGTCGCTGCGACTTTCGACAGGTGCACGCAAAGGTCTGCCGTACCACCGACGCCGACGCCGACAATCACCGGCGGGCAACTCTTGCCTCCGGCTTCCAGCACGCAGTCAATGACAAAGGTCTTGATCGCGTCGATGCCGTCGGCAGGTATTGCCATTTTCAGCCAGGAATTGTTCTCCGAGCCCGAGCCTTTGGGGATCATCTCGATCGACAGCGTCTCGGCCTGCGACGAAAAATCGATATTGATCACCGGCACATGACGACCGCCGGAGGTATGAAGATTCTTGCGCGTGGTCGGATGAACCACCGATGAACGCAGCGGATGCTCCTGGGTCGCGCGGGTGCAGCCGCTGACGATCGCCTGCTTCAGCGCATGACCGTCAAACTCAATGCCGCTCCCAATCACCACGTTATAAATCGGAATACCGGTGTCCTGGCACAACAGGTTGGTATTGTCCTCCGCCACCTTGATGTTGCGGATCATCGTGCCGAGGATGGCTTTGCCGGTAGCATTGGTTTCAGCGCGATCAAGCTGCTGAAAACCCTGTTTGATGTCCGGCGGCAACATTTTGAGCGCGCGGATATACAGTTCCTTGCACGCTTCTTCCACTTGTTTGGGATCGACCTTCACAGATGCACCTTCGCTTGAATGTAAAACCCGGGGGCCGGTGCCGGGCATTGCGCCCGCGCAGGCCGGCTCCCGTGATCGTTGCGTTACTTCACCTGCAGATTACGTTCCTTGATGATCTTCGCCCACATCAACGATTCGGCCTTGATCGCCTTGGTGAACTCGGCGGGAGTGTTACCAACTGGCACCATGCCGATTTCAGTCAGCCGCTTTCGGAAATCCGCGGAGCCGAGCGCTTTCACCGTATCAGCATGCACCTTGTCGATCACAGCTTTCGGTGTGCCGGTCGGCACCATGAAGCCGAACCAGCCAAGGTTCTCGAATCCGGGCAGCGTCTCAGCAACCGCCGGCACGTTCGGCAGTTGCGGAGAACGCTCCTTGCTGGTGACCGCCAGCGCACGCAGCTTGCCTGATCCAACAAAGCTGATTGCGGCAGACAGATTGGGGGTAACAAACTGGATTTGCCCACCAACCAGATCGCTGATGGCAGGGCCTTCGCCTTTATACGGTACGTGAGTCACGTCGATGCCTGCGGTGTAGATGAAGTTCTCAGCCGCCAGATGGGTCTGAGTGCCGACGCCAGCTGACCCGAAAGTCATCGACTTCGGTTTGGACTTGGCCATCGCGATGAATTCCTTCAGCGTTTTCGCCGGATTACTCGGGTTGACGACAATGGCCTGCGGCCCGCTGGCAACGTTGGTTACTGCAACAAGGTCTTTCTCCGGGTTGAACGGCATTTTCGCGTACATGTGCTGATTAGCGGTGACGATGGATCCGGATGTCATGAATAACGTATAGCCGTCGGGATTGGATTTTGCTGCCAGTTCACCGCCAATGTTGCCGCCGGCGCCGGCGCGGTTGTCGACAACCATGGTCTGGCCCCATGCCTCGTTGAGCTTCTGTGCAGCAAGACGCGCCACGATATCGGTGGCCCCGCCGGGCGGGAACGGCACAACGATGCGCACCGGACGGTTGGGATAAACGTCCGCAGCAAACACGGTGGATGCGGCAAGCATGCATGCCGCGGCGATCATTCCTGCTTTGCTCATCATTTTCTCCTCACGCTCTGGTGTTGTTGTTGGCTACCCTGCGAACGAACCCGTGGATCACGATACCCGACGCACCCGGGGGGAGCAAGCGACGCCCTGCTTGCGTTAAAGCCCCAATGCCTCTGCGGCCAGCACACGCAGTTCCCGGGTCATTTTTTTGCGCACTGCCGCGTAAGCCGGTTTCTTTGCCACGTTGATCAACTCGTAAGGATCCTTCTCCAGGTCATACAACTCATCAAGCTCGCCATTACGTGCACGATTGACCCAGTGAATGTATTTATAGCGACCGGTACGAATGGCCCTGAAACTCATGCCGACCAGCCACGGATAGGCATTCTCAGCCCAGTATTCAACAAGGAATGACTTGCGCCAGCCGGCACGCTTGCCGCGAATCACCGGCAGCAGTGAATGCCCCTGAATATGCTCTCCGGGTTTCCCGCCGGCAATTTCAAGCAGCGTCGGGGCGATGTCCTGCAAAATCACCAGGTCGTTCACCCGCTTGCCGGCTTGGATCAATTTCGGCCAGCGTATGGTCAGCGGGGCGCGAATACCTTCCTCATAGGGGAATCGACGCTCGGGTCCGAGCCCGTGCTCGCCGAAAAAGTAGCCGTTGTCGCCGAGGAAGAGGATTACCGTGTTGTCGAGTTCGCCGGTTTCCTCCAGCGCCTTGAACAACATGCCGACACCTTCATCCACTGCCGCCATCATCGCCGCACGCAGGCGAATCTCCTCCTGTTTGCCGGAGTGAATGGCGTCATGCATGATTTTCGAGGCTTCGGTCTTGCGCAGTTCCACCGCTTCCGCCCACACCGGCTTGTGCTTGAGGAACTCGGTGGGTTTCTGCATATTCGGCTTCTTCGGGAATATGCAGCCCTTGTAAAGATTTTCGTGGCGCTTGGCCGGACGGTAGCCGTCCATGCGGAAGGACCCATCAGCGGCCTGCTCGGCATCCGGATGCACCGCCTTGTGGGCAAACCACAGCGACCACGGCTTGTCGGCGTTTTTCCCCTTGCGCCGGCTTTTGCTCTTGATCCAGTCAACCGCCATCGTATTCATGATGTCGGTGACATAGCCCTTGTGCTGTACGTATTTGCCGTTTTCGTTTAGCTTGGGATCGTAGAGATTGCCGTGGCCGTCATAGGCCACCCAGAAATCATAACCGGGACGCGGCTTGCCGTCGTTGCCCATATGCCATTTACCGATGTGTGCGGTTTCGTATCCGAGGCGTTGCAGTTCAAGGTGATAGTTCGGCAGACGATGGCTGGCCAGGTCGCGCGCAACGTTGTCGATGATGCCGTGGCGGCTGGCGTATTGCCCGGTCAGTATCGAGGCGCGGTTGGGTGAGCAGATCGACGTGGTATGAAATGCGCGATCAAACATCACGCCTTCGTGGGCAATCCGGTCGATATTCGGCGTTTTCATGTAAGGGTGGCCGCCGGCGCCGAATTCATCGAAGCGCAGGTCATCCACCAGGATCAACAGGATATTCGGCTTCTTCGGTTTGCTCTTTTTCATTTGAATGCACCCCGTACGGATTAAGGCAATCAGACCAGATTCAAAAGGAAAGCCAGCATGGCCACAAGCGATACGCCGACCGCGATCGCGAGCAACGTCTTTTGCCATTCACGCCAGTCCAGAAACTCCATCATCAGCAGACGCACGCCGCCAGCCATGTGCGCGGACAGCAGCAATACCAGGCCGGTTTCGGCAAATTTCACCAGCGGGTTCTGCGTCCATTCGAGAAAACGATCGAGTCCGGTCGCACCATGAAAAGCCTGGCCCAGCGCCCAGAAATGCAAAGGCAGGAAGAACGTCAGCAGCAGGCCTGACACACGGTGAACGATAAAAGCCCAATATGCAGGATGATTGCGCGCGCGAAAATCGTTTTTCATCAAGGCGCCCCGCCGAATACCGCCATTACCGCACGCAGGCCCCACATCGCCAGACTCAAGCCGACGATCGCTGCAAACACATTGGCACCTTGACCGCGCCAATTGAAGGTTTCAGCAAGTATGGTGCGCAGGCCGATCGGCGCATGTACTGAAACAGCGGCAACAAAAACGGCATAGAACATGAACCAGCCGACGTTACCTTGCGTACGCCCGAGAATCTCCGCACCGCTCAGTCCGCTGCGCACTGCATAGATCATCGTGATCAGATGCACGACGACACACACCGCGAGCGCCATCGCGCTGATCCGTTGCGCCCCCCAAAGGAGCACTTCGCTACGCCGGCTCATGAGCAGCAGCCCCTTCCGGATAAATATATAAATTATTGTTTTTAAACATATTTATTAATATTTTATATCTCACCTGACAACGTGGCCGCAAGCACCGCGCGCTTCAACCCGGCAATACCGGCGGTCGGCGACAAACCCTTGGGACAACGCTCCGTGCAATTCAGATGCGTGTGGCAGGCATGGCAACCGGCATCACCGGCCACTGCAGCCAGACGTTCCGCGCGTGCGGTATCACGCACGTCGTTGACCAGTGTCCATGCACGATTGAGCGCCGCCGGTCCGAGATAATCCTTGTTCCAGGTGACAACGTCGCAGGCGCTGTAGCAGACCCCGCAGCCGATGCACTCAATGCCGGCATCGACACGCTTGCGCTCTTTCGATTCCGGGGAGACTTGCGCAAACTCATCCTTGCGGGTTGTGCTGCCGGTAAACCGGCCACGCGCTTTGGCCCACTTGTCGAAAAACTCACTCATGTCGGTGACCAGATCCTTGATCACCGGCAGATTGCGCAACGGCGCGATCTCAACCTTGTTTTCGTCAGCCACCTTGTCGACATGGGTGCGACAGGTCCAGCGCGATACGCCGTTGACCGTCATCGCACAGGAGCCGCAAACACCGACACGGCAGGCAAAACGATAGGACAGCGTCGGATCACATTTGCGCTGCACATAGGTGACCACATCGAGCACGGTCTGGCTTTCCTGCCGCGGCACCTCGAATTCCTGGAAGCCGCCGTTCTCTTTGCCGCGCCAGATTCTGACCTGAAGATTTTCCATAAACCGTTTCCGTAAGACTCTTTTAGTGTGCGCCACCCGTAGTTGCCGCCGTCACCGTTGGTGCAGGCAGGCACTGAATCATCACGTTGACGCAGGCGGGTTTGCCGCTGGCAATTGCACGCTGCAGCGCCGGTCTCAGTTCTGCTGCACGGGTTACCAGCTCACCATGGCCACCCAGCGCCGCCACCGCCAGATCATAACGCGTGCCGCTGGCCAGTTCGCAACCGTGCGCACGATCCTTGCCGTAGGTACGCAACTGGATCTGGTGTTCCGCGTTCCAGCAGGAATCGTTGCCGACCACCACGACCATCGGCACTTTGGAACGTGAAGCAGTATCAAACTCCATCAAATGAAAACCAAAGGCGCCATCGCCCATCACTGCAACCACCGGCGCCTTGGGGCGCGCCATGCACGCCGCGAAAGCAAACGGAACACCGCTGCCGATGGAGCCGCCCGGACCATTGATGATGCGAGTCGGCGCGCTGATGCAGGCCTGCGCCCACTGGCCGATCTCGCCGCCGTCTGCAACAAACACTGCATCCGGGGAGCCAACAAGCAATTCCTGCACCGCGCGCCCGAGTTCAACCGGATGCACCGGTCCGCCATCACCACTGTTGATGTCGCGCCATGCCACCGGACGAAAGGCCACTGCCGCAGCCACTTCGTCAAACCAGGCTTGATCCGCTTTACGCGATGCGTTTTTGATCAGTGCGCGCACAGCCGCCGCTGAATCCGCCTGAGCCGACAGCACAACACGCGCAGCACCGAGATTTTTCACCGAACGTTGCAGCACTTCGCTTTCCGGATCAATCACCGCAAAACGGCAATCGGCCACCACTGCCGGTGCTTTGCCGAATTTCAGTGTGAAATCAGGCTGTTTGCCGAGCAGTACCACCAGATCAGCCTTGGCCAAGACGCCGGCAAAGGCGCCCAATGACGGATCATTAACCCCGCGCGGGCTCTCCATGCATACCGCCGGTACTCCGGTGGCGTCAGCGAGCTGTTTCACCAGCGTCGAAACCGGTGCATGCGACATTACCGGACCCAGCAGAATCAGCGGCCGTGCCGCCGATTGCAGCAAAGCCATCAGTGCTGCTGCCGATTTACTCTCCAGTACATGCTCCATGGGGGCAAATTGCGCGGCGGCCGCGATCGCGCGTTCGCCGTCAGCAACTTTGGCCTCAAGAATGTCAAAAGGCAAACTGAGATGCACCGGTCCCGGCCGGCCGGATCGCGCGATGCGGCAGGCCTTGGCAATATCGGCACCCAGCGATTCAGCGCTGGATGCAGTCCATGAAGCCTTGACCAGCGGCGCGGCGATATCCGCCTGACGCATTTCCT
The DNA here is from genome assembly GCA_945862135.1 of Bordetella parapertussis. GTDB lineage: Bacteria > Pseudomonadota > Gammaproteobacteria > Burkholderiales > SG8-41. The sequence goes on along the minus strand of CAMAYE010000004.1, from coordinate 29,781 downwards.
GGAATGATCCGCGTCCGAGCTCGTTCAGCGGCGCATGTCCCGACAGCAACACCAGCGGTGATTCGGAAGCCAGGGCGGTATACAGCGCACCCACACCATTGGCGTGCCCCGGGCCGCCGGTAAGCATGACAATCCCCGGTTCGCCGGTGAGGCGCGCCCAGGCGTCAGCCATGTGCACAGCGGCGCCTTCGTAACGCACGTGGGTAATGGCCAGCTTCGCTTCGATCGCCGCATCGTAGATCGGCATGATGTGATTGCCGGACAGCGAAAATACCCGGGTCAATCCGGCTGCTGCCAACGAACGCGCCAGAATGTCGGCGCCGCGCATTGAGGTCATGTACAGAATCTTCCGTTCAGAAAAAAACAACGGCCGCGCAGAATCCGCGAACGGCCGCTATGCAGCACTCTGCATCGCAGCCCGATCACGGACCCCTAGCGGCCTGTCGGTTTAAGCGCTTTCGTACAGGCGGGTCAGCACAAACTCGCGATGGCCCAGTGCTTCGGCGGCCGTCAGGCGACCGTTGCAGGTGCGCAGCATGACTTCAATCAGCTCATCGCCGGTCTGGTCGAGGTTCTTCTCGCGCTGCAACAGGCCTGAGCAGTCGTAGTCAACGTGTTCGCTCATGGTGCGCACGGTGCGCGGATTCGCCGTCAGTTTCACCACCGGCACGATCGGATTGCCGATGACATTGCCCTGGCCGGTCGGGAACAGGTGCACCACATAACCGGATGCTGCGCACAGCGTGACCATTTCCGCCGCGGCAGAGGACGAATCCATGAACCACAGGCCGGGTTTGGTCGGCTCTTCGGCCTTGTCGAGTACGCCGATAACCTTGCACTTCTTGCCGATTTTCTGGATGTTGCCCAGCGCTTTTTCCTCGATCGTGGTCAGGCCGCCGGCGATATTGCCCTTGGTCGGCTGCGAATCGGAAAGATCGCTGGTTTTGTTTTTCTCGACGATTTCCTGGTAACGATCAAACATGCGCATGAATTCCTTGCGCACTTCCGGGGTTGCGCAGCGGTCGGCAACAATGTTTTCGCCGCCGGTGATTTCGGTGGTTTCACCGAAACACATGGTCACGCCCAGCGGCTCGAGCTTGTCGAAGGCGCTGCCGACAGTGGGGTTGGAGCCGCAGCCCGAGGTCGTATCGGACTCACCGCACTTGGTCGAAACCCACAGGTCGCTGATCGGGCACTCGACGCGCTGCAGTTCTGACGCCCATTGCACGTATTCCTTGGCCACTTTGGACGCACGCATGATGGTGTCGTGGTCGCCATGCAGTTCGATGCCGAAGCCGGTGACAGGCTTGCCGGTCTTGGCAATGCCGTCGACCACTTTTTTGGCCCAGCCTTCTTCAATGCAGATCACCACCACGGCAGCGACGTTGGGGTTGGCACCCGCGCCGATGATGGTACGGAAATGCAGGTCCAGGTCGGCGCCGAACTGCAGGCGGCCGTAGGGATGCGGGATCGCAATTGCGCCCTTGATGTTGTTGGCCACGGCTTCAGCGGCGGCGTTGGACAGATCGTCCACCGGCAGGATCAGGACGTGGTTGCGGACACCAACGCGACCGTTCTCGCGGCGGTAGCCCATGAATGTGGTTTTGCTGTCGATCATTTGTATCTCCGTTTTGGATCGGATTCGGGTTCGGGGTCGTGCCGGGTTGGCAGCCAGTTTTTACAAACCGTCTTTTACCAACGCTTGGTTTTGATGTTGTGCACGTGGGCGTGCTCGCCGAGCTTGATGTCAGCGACGGCCTTGCCGATGTCAAAACCGTATTTGATGATGGTGTCGCCCTTCTTGATCTCGCGCAGCGCCGCCTTGTGCCCGATCGGGATGTCGTTGAGCGCCTTGACCTTGATCGTGGAGTCGTCCTCCATGACCCAGCCAACCATCTCCTGACCGGCCTTGATGCCTTCGATGACGGCCACGCCGACCGTGTCCTTTTTATCGTGTACCAACAAATGAATCATTGCGCCTCCTGGATAAATGCGGGGTGATATGCAACCGGAATGAAAACAGGTGTGCAGGGCCGGAGATGCTAACCCCCGGCCTTTCGGCCAGTCAACTATATGACCTATATGAATCCGGGTTGTGCATGATAGACTGCCGCGCGCTGCCATGGACACCCCCGCCCTCATCACCGAAAACCTCGTCGCCGCCCCGCTTTACCGCGAAGTGCAATGGAAAATCACCCGCGCACTGGCCGCCGGCGAGTGGAAGCCGGGCGAAGCCATCCCCAGCGAATCGCAACTGGCGCGGCAGTTCAAGGTGTCCATCGGCACCATCCGCCGCGCGATTGACGAACTGGTCGCCGGCCGCATCCTCGTGCGCCAGCAGGGCCGCGGCACCTTTGTCGCAAGCCACACCGAAGACCGCACGCTGTTTTATTTTTTCCATGTCGTCGGTAAGGACGGCAGCCGCGAATTCCCGGTCTCCGAACTGCTGGGCTTCCGCAAGGAACGCGCTGACGCCGACGACGAAAGCCAGTTCGGACTTGCCCGCGGCAGCCGCGTGGCGCGGGTGCGCAATCTGCTGAATCTCGCCGGTAAACCAGTGGTGCTGGACGACATCACGGTGCCGACTGAACGGTTTTCGCGTCTCGACGAATCCACCTTCCGCAACCGAGAAGGCACGATCTACGGCCTGTATCAGGCGCGGTACGGCGTCAATGTCGTTCGTATCAGCGAACGGTTATCGGCTGCGCATCCACCTGCGGACATCGCGACCATCCTCGGTATGCGCATCGACCAACCCGCGCTGCAGATACGCCGCGTCGCCTACACCTACAACGACACCCCGGTGGAATACCGCCGCAGCTGGATCAATACCGCTGACCACGAATATCTGAGTGACCTGTGGAAAAGCGCCGCGCGCTGAGCGCGGCGTTGTTGACTAGAACCCGAGTTCCCGCCGCGCCACCGCAATCTGCGCCGGATCGCGCGCATTTTTAAGCACCCATTCAAACTGGACGCGGGCATCTTCGCGCAGGCCGCCGCGCGCCAGATTAAGACCCGCGCGCAGCCGGGACTCCGCGGCCGCCTCGGGTTGTGGTGCGTTTAAAGCCAGGCGCAGTTGATATTCAGCGGCCAGCAAGGGTTGGCTAGCGGACTCCAGGGCGCGCGCCGTCGCAGCCAGCAAGAGGCGCCTCTGCGCAGCATCGGCATGCGGGGCAATCCGCCCCGCCATCAACTGCGTCTCGGCGGGCAGCCCGTGATCAGCGAGCTGCGACGTCAACGTGATCCACTCCGGCAGCTGCGCAGCCGGAATCGGCGTATTGGCTGCCGCCAGTTGCCGGGTGATGGCGGTACCCACATCGCCACGGCCGGCGCGCAGCGCCAGCCCTGCGATGCGCAGATCCCAGACAGCGGGGGCAGTTCCATCAGGCGCCGGCAATCCCTGCCGATACTGCAACGCGCGCGCATGCTGCTGCAGCGCCTCGGCCGCGCCACCCAGTTGATAACGTGTGTCCGCCGTCAGCGACGCCGGATCGCCGGGCCATGCATCGAATAATGCCAATGCCGAGCGCGGCAGACGTGATCCCATCAGGCTGGACGCGAGCTGTGACTGTGCGGTGCGGCGCAGGGATTCTCCGCGTCCCTCGCGTGCAAGGTAAGCAAAATAAGCGCGCGCCACGACTGGCTCGAACTCTTTGTGTTTCAGTGCAAACTCGAGCCAGCTGCCCTCGTCTCCGGCCAGCAGCTGATGCGTATTCGCCGCACTGCGCGCATACGCAAAATACGCCTCCCACAACCGGGATCCATCTGCATTCGACGCATTCGGGCGATCGAGCAACTGTTCCAGGGCCTCGATTTTCATTGCGGTCGCCGGCTGTTTCTCTCCGACTTCCTGCAACACCCGCCACCAGGCAGTGTCCTCGCTACGCGCGATGCCGGCCCGGACTAGCGTCACGACTTCCGCCGGAGTCAATAAACCGGTATGCAGACGCAGACGCAATTTCGTCGGGCTACGCTCATCCAGCAGGGACAACCAGCTCAAAGACTCCTGAACCCGCTTCAGATCAAGAAGACCGTCAACGAACTGCGTCGCGACCGCGGCATCAAGCGGTCGGTAATCCTGCTGGAACCGCAACATGCTGCGATAGGCTTCGTCCGCCTGACCGTCATTCACCAGACTGCGGATCACCAGCAGGCGCAACTCGCGCGAACGCGCCGCCTCCATGCCTGAGCCCCACAACGCGCGTGCGGCCTGATCGCGTGCCGCAGCGCCGCGCCCGATGGCCAAGGCCGAACGAGCCGCAACAACATGAAACTCCGCGGCAGCTTCCGCATCAACCCCCGGGGGCATTGCGGCGACACGCTGCAGCAGCATTGCATGCGATCCGCCGGACGCCAGCAATTGCAAACGCAGACGCTCCCACTCAGTCCAGCCAGTCCCGGCAGAAGATCCCTTGGGAACAGGCGCAGCAACCGCTGCCGGTTGCAACACATCCAGACGCTGCAGCGCGAGCTGGACTGCGCCGGCTTCAGCCAGCCTGCGCGTGGCGGCCAGTTCGTCTGCAGCATGGGCCATCGATGAGTTCATCCCCACCGTCACGGACGCGGCAAGGCCAAGAACGGCTGTCAGGCGTTTCAGAGTCATGCTTTATTGTAGCGGCGCGCAGGCGCAGAAACCTGGGGCAGCAGTTTCTGAGGATGAAACAAGCAAAGAAAAAGGCGGCCGCAGCCGCCTTTTCCGGTAATACAAAATGCTTACTTCTCGGCCGGGGCAGCTTCCGCTTCAACCTCGGCAACCACTGCCGTGCTGACAGTGAGTTTTTCCTTGATGCGGGCCGCTTTGCCGGACAGGCCGCGCAGATAGTAAAGCTTCGAACGGCCAACGTCGCCGCGACGTTTCACTTCGATGCTGGCGATCGATGGTGAGTAGGTCTGGAATGTCCGCTCGACGCCCTCGCCCGAGGAAATCTTGCGCACAATGAACGAGGAGTTGATGCCCCGGTTGCGCTTGGCGATGACCACGCCTTCATAAGCCTGGACGCGCTTGCGCTCGCCCTCGACCACGTTGACGTTGACGATGACCGTATCACCGGCAACAAACTCCGGGGTCTTGCGGCCCAGACGCTTCATTTCTTCCTGTTCCAGCTGCTGTATGACGTTCATCTCGTAACTCCCTCAAACTTGATTGCGTCCGCCATCATGGCGTTCGCGGTTAAACCCTGCCGCTGTTCTGTTCACGGCGATACTCATCGAGCAGTGCCCGCTCTTCCGCGGTCAACACCCGCTGTTCCAGCAAATCCGGCCGTCGCTGCAAGGTGCGTCCCAGCGACTGCTTCAAACGCCAGCGCGTAATCACCGCGTGGTTGCCTGACAACAGCACCGCCGGCACCGCCGCGCCCTCATACACTTCCGGGCGGGTGTAGTGCGGGTGGTCCAGCAGGCCGTCAACAAACGAATCCTGACTGGCGGATTCAGCATCGCCCAACGCGCCGGGCAGTTGCCGTATCACACTGTCCATCAACACCATCGCGGCCAGTTCACCGCCGCTCAATACGTAATCACCAATCGAGATTTCCTCGATGGCCTGACGCTCGATCAGACGCTCATCCACACCTTCGTAGCGTCCGGCCAGCAACACCAGTCCCTGCTCATGCGCCAACTCTGCAACCAGCGCGTGGTCCAACAATCTTCCCTGCGGCGTCAGATGTACGACCCGTGGCCGCTCTACACCTGCACTGACCTGCCGTTGCCGCGCTGCTGCCAGCGCCAGATCCAGCGGTTCCGCCATCATCACCATGCCGGGACCGCCGCCATAAGGCCGGTCATCAACGGTGCGATGCACATTCTTCGTGAAATCCCGAGGATTCCAAGCCACAAACTGATACAGCCCGCGCTCCCGCGCACGTCCGGTAATCCCCAATTCAGTTACCGCATCGAACATCGCCGGAAACAGCGTAACCACATCAAACTGCAACATCAGTAATCTGCTTCCCAGTCAACGGTAATCCTGCCGCCGGCAACATCCACTTGCCGGATCACCGTCTCGATGAAAGGCAACAGGCGTTCGCGCTCATCACCAGACACCTTGTCTTCCACCACCAGCACATCATTGGCCCCGGTTTCAAAAACCCGGGACACGATACCTAGTTCGAGCCCGGACGCATTAACCACCCTCAGCCCGATCAGATCGGCCCAGTAAAACTCCCCGGAAGCCGCTGCAGGAAAAAGATCGCGCGATATCGCGACACGCATTCCCTGCAGTACCGCCGCCTGATCGCGATCCGCAATACCGGCCAGCTTTGCTACCACCGCGGTGCCATGCACTTTGGCCGACTCCACGGATCGCAGCTGCCAGGCGCCCTCGCGTCCGACCTGCCACGACGAATAATCGAGCAACCCCCGGCTCTCCTGCGTAAACGGCTGAACCTTGACCCAGCCATTGACGCCGTAGGGCGCAACCACACGCCCCATCACTACCAGCCGTTCAGCAACCGACTGCTCAGGCAGCTGCTTTTTGGGCACCAGCCTGCTTGACGAGACGGGTGACTGTGTCCGACAGTTGCGCACCCTTGCCTTGCCAGAAAGCGAGGCGCTCACTGTTGATACGCAGACGTTCGCGGCCTTCCGGCGCTTTGGGATCGTAAAATCCCAGGCGCTCGATAAAGCGGCCGTCGCGAGCGAAGCGCGAATCGGCAACGACGAGGTTGAAAAACGGGCGCTTCTTGGCGCCACCACGAGCTAAACGGACCACCACCATGACGGATTTCCCGGTGACTGAAAAAGTCGAAAGGGGCGGATTTTACGGTACTTTGCCCCTTCGAAGCAACGTTTAATCACGATGACAACAAATACCACCGAATTTCTCAAACACAACAAGAATCAACATAACTAATTGTTTTTAAAACAAATTTATGAATAACCAAGACAAAACACCCTCCAAACGCATCGGTGCCGCCCTGAAGACCCGCTACGGCATGGATTTTCAACTTAATCCTGACCAAGCCGGCCTGACCGAGCTTGCACGTATTGCCGAGCATCGCTCCCTGCGTCGCTATAGCCCTGACCCGGTCAGCCCGGACCTTTTGCAGCTGCTTTGTGCCTGCGCGCTGTCGGCCCCAACCAAGAGCGACTTGCAGCAGGCGGACATCATTCACGTCGCCGACCCTGCAAAACGCCAGCGCATCGTCGCCCATCTCACCGAGATGCCATGGATTCTCGACGCACCGGTGTTTCTGGTGTTCTGCGGCAACAACCGGCGGATCCGCCACATTGGCCAATGGCGCGGCAAACCTTTCGCCAATGAACACCTCGACCACTTCATGAATGCGGCAGTCGATGCCGGCATCGTGATGATGAACTTCATCAGCGCCGCCGAAGCCGCCGGCCTCGGAACCTGTCCGATCAGCGCCATCCGCAATGCCATCGATACCGTGAGCAGGGAACTGGAATTGCCCGAGGGCGTGTTCCCGATCGCCGGTTTATGCGTGGGTTATCCGGCGGCGGCCGGCCATATCAGTCCGCGGCTGTCGCTTGACGTCACAGTGCACACCGATCGTTACGACGAAACGCAATTGCGCGAAAACGTGGACAGCTACGACCAGCGGCGCCATGCCAACCATCCTTACGGGAAGCAGCGGCGTATCAAGCAATTCGGTGCCGCAGAATTTTACGGCTGGTCAGAAGACAAGGCCCGGCAGTATGCCGAACCGGAACGCGCAGATTTCGGCGCATATATCCGGCGCCAGGGCTTCAGCCTGAAATAGGCGAAAGGCTCCCCGGGATACTCAGCGCATGCCCGGGAACATGCCTTTCATTGAGCGCATCATTTTTGCCATGCCGCCCTTGGCGACCATCTTCATCATTTTCTGCGTCTGCTCGAACTGGTTGAGCAGGCGGTTCACCTCCTGAACCGTCACCCCGGCACCGGCGGCAATACGCCGCTTGCGCGAGGCTTTGATCAGTTCCGGCTTGGCGCGCTCGAGCCGCGTCATCGAATTGATGATGCCTTCAAGGCGGCGGATCGCCTTGTCTTCCATCTGCGGGGCGCCCTGCGCCGCAGCCTGCGCGAGATGCGCTGGCAGCTTGTCCATCAGCGCACTGACGCCGCCCATCTTGCGCATCTGAGCCACCTGCTGCTTGAAATCTTCCAAATCGAAACCCTTGCCGGACTTGACCTTGCGTGCGAGCTTTTCAGCCTCGACACGATCCACCGATTTGGTGACATCCTCGATCAGCGACAGCACATCGCCCATGCCGAGGATTCGCGACGCCATGCGGTCAGGATGGAAAGCCTCGAGTCCGGTGACTTTTTCGCCGGTACCGGCGAACTTGATCGGCTTGCCGGTAACATGACGCACCGACAGCGCGGCACCGCCGCGTGAATCGCCGTCGAGCTTGGTCAGGATGACGCCGGTTAGCGGCAACGCCTCACCGAAGGCCTTCGCGACATTCACCGCATCCTGGCCTTGCATCGCATCGACCACAAACAGCGTTTCAATCGGATGCATCGCAGCGTGCAGTTCGCGGATTTCTTGCATCATCGCCTCGTCGATCGCAAGCCGGCCAGCGGTATCGACAATCAGCACGTCGTGATAATGGGTACGCGCATATTCCAGCGCCCGCTTTGCGATATCCACAGGCTTCTCGCCATCGGCAACCGGGTGGAAATCCGCTTCGACCTGCCCCGCCAGCACCTTCAACTGCTCGATGGCCGCCGGGCGATAGACGTCACAACTGGCGAGCAATACTTTTTTCTTCTGCTCGGTGCGCAACCAGCGCGCCAGTTTGCCCGCGGTGGTCGTCTTGCCCGCCCCCTGCAGGCCTGCCATCAGAATCACCGCCGGCGGCTGCACCGCAAGGTTCAGCGATTCGCTGTGTTCGCCCATCAGCGCGATCAACTCGCGGTGGACTACGCCCACCAGGGCCTGGCCGGGCGTCAGGCTGCCGACCACCTCCTCGCCGACGGCTTTTTCGCGAATGCGATCGATAAAAGCCTTGACGACGGGCAAGGCCACGTCAGCCTCCAGCAAGGCCATGCGCACTTCACGCAGCGCATCCTGGGTGTTGGCTTCGGTCAGCCGCGCCTCGCCGCGCAGCGTCTTGACAACTTTCGCGAGGCGACCGGTCAGGTTGTCGAACATGGCTTAAGGTAAACTGGATGCATGCAGGCAATTTTACCGTATCTCGCCAGCGCGCTTCTTTATGCGGCCATGGCCGTCTACTTCTGGCGGCTTCACTGGTCATCCGCTGCGCCGGAAACAACCTCTTTGCGCAGCCTCGCCGAACGGGCTGCCGTATTGGTTACGCTTACCGTGCATGTCACCGTTTTGTTCAGCGTGATGTTTGCCGGCAATACGCTGCGGATCGGTGTCGGCGACGCAATCTCCGCGATTCTCGGACTGACAGTACTCATCTATTGGCTGGGCAGCCTGTTCTACAGGCTCGAAGGTCTTCAGGCACTCATCATGCCTGCGGCGGCAATCGCGGCCTTCCTGCCGGCTTTGCTGCCCGAAGCAAAACCGTTGCCAAATACCGAACTGTTGGCATTCAAGCTTCACATACTGATGTCGATGGCGGCCTATAGCCTGTTTACCATCGCCTCGCTCCACGTGCTACTGATGGCCATGCTGGAACGCCGCCTGCACATGGGCTCCCTGCCTACCGGATTGCACCGGCTGCCACCACTGCTGACGATGGAGACATTGCTGTTCCGGATCATCTGGGCTGGATTTGCGATGCTGACGCTGACCCTGATCAGCGGCGTGTTTTTTTCGGAAGAAGTCTTCGGCAAGGCGGCACGCATCAATCACAAAACCATATTCGGTTTCGTCTCGTGGATCGTGTTTGCAGCACTGCTGCTGGGACGCCATTTTCGCGGCTGGCGCGGTCGTGTGGCCGTTCGCTGGACACTCGCCGGATTCCTGCTTCTGGTGCTTGCCTATCTGGGCAGCAAATTCGTTCTGGAAGTGCTGCTCGGTCGCAGCTGACCTGGCCGGCCCACACGCCGGTTTCGTTTCTCGAGGTAGACAAAAAATGGAAATCCTGATTCTCGCCTGCCTGATACTTCTTAATGGTGCCTTCGCCATGTCGGAAGTCGCTCTGCTGACCGCACGCCAGTCCAAACTGTCCACAATGGCACAGCGCGGCGACAAACTTGCCGACGCCGCAATCAAGCTCAGTTCCGACCCGACGCGTTTCCTGTCGACAGTGCAGATCGGCATTACTTCGATCGGGCTGCTTAACGGCATTGTCGGTGAGGCGATCCTTGCCGAGCCCTTCGCCCGCTGGCTGCAAACCCAGGGCCTGGAACACAAAACCGCGAACATAACCGCCACGGCAATCGTGGTGGTCGGGGTGACCTATGTATCGATCGTAGTCGGCGAAATTGTGCCGAAGCGGCTCGGCCAGCACAGCGCCGAGAACATTTCGCGCTTCGTTGCATGGCCAATGCGGGTTCTCGCATGGACTACCGCGCCCTTCGTGCACCTGCTTACAAGATCCACCGATGCGGTTCTCGGGGTTGCCCTGAGAATCCTGCACGTGCAGCCTCAAGAGTCCGGTTCCCAGCCACTGTCCATCGATGAAATCCGCACCATCGTCCTCGAATCATCGAATGTACTCCCGAAAAAACACGCTTCGGTACTGCTCAACCTGCTTGAAATCGGCGCCATCACCGTGGACGACGTCATGGTTCCACGTAACCAGATCGAAGGCATCAATCTCGACCTGCCCCTTGAAGAAATCATCCAGCAGTTATCGACCGCACATCACCGGCGTGTCGTGGCCTACCAGGACCAGTTCGACAATGTCGTCGGCACGCTCCGGGTTCGGCATGCGCTGACACTGATCCAGCGCGATGAGCTGACCGTGGAGACCCTGCGCGACATGATCCGCGAGGCCCACTTCGTGCCCTCCGCAACCCCATTGCTGGCACAAATACAGAATTTCCAGGAACACGCGAACGGCGTCAGTCTTGTTGTCGATGAATACGGCGAAATCATGGGGCTGGTGACACTCGAGGATATCCTGGAGGAAATCATCGGCGAGTTCACCACGCAATCGCCGCTGATGGCACGCGGGCTGCACCCGCAGCCTGACGGCAGCTTTGTCATTGAAGGCAGCATGCTGCTGCGTGAAATCAATCGCAAGCTGGGCTTCAACTTTCCACTGGACGGCCCCAAAACGCTTAATGGATTGATCCTCGAACACATGCAGGACATCCCGGAACCCAATACCAGCGTGCGTATTGCCGGCCATCCGTTGGAAATCGTGCAAACCCAGGACCGGGTGATCAAAAGTGTGCGGGTATTCGCGCCGCCCAAGCCCTGACCAAGCCTGCGGGAGTGTGCGGTATCGCCTTTACAAAGGGGGCCAGTAAAGGCATCATTCCATGAATAACCACCTGTAACTTATTGGTTCCTTGAGAGATTTTGGAGGCTCACCATGGCCACAGCCGTTGCTGCTCGTAAGCCGGATATCGTAGAAGTCACCTACCGTTGGGTCGGACAGGATCGCGCCGGAAAAACCGTACGGGGCGAAATGCAGGCCAGTGGCGAGGCACAAGTCAATGCAGTACTCCGCCGCCAGGGAATCAAGGTTACCGAGGTCAAAAAGCAGCGTCTTGGCAAAGGTGGCTCGGTTTCCGAAAAGGACATCACGCTTTTTACCCGGCAATTGGCGACGATGATGAAATCCGGTGTCCCGTTGCTGCAGGCCTTTGACATTGTCGGCAAGGGCCACGCCAACCCGGCTGTGGCACGCCTGCTGATGACGATCAAGGCCGATGTTGAAACCGGCATGAACCTCAAGCAAGCCTTTGAAAAACACCCGCTTCACTTTGATGCGCTGTTCTGCAATCTGGTTGGCGCCGGCGAAGCTGCCGGTATTCTGGAAAGCCTGCTCGACCGTCTCGCGACCTACAAGGAAAAGATCCTCGGCATCAAGGCCAAGATCAAGTCGGCGCTGTTCTACCCGATCGCGATCATCGTCGTTGCGGTTGTGATCACCGCAATCATCATGATTTTCGTGATCCCGGCGTTCAAGGAAGTATTCAAGAGCTTCGGCGCAGATCTTCCGACGCCCACGCTGATCGTGATGGCGATATCGGACTTCGTTGTTGCCAACTGGTTCATCCTGTTCGGCAGCATGGGCGCCAGCATCTACGCCTTTTTCTGGACCTGGAAACGTTCGGTGAAAATGCAGATGTTCATGGATCGTCTGGTTCTGAAGATTCCGGTGTTCGGCGACCTGATCCGCAAGTCCTCCATCGCACGCTGGACTCGCACTCTGGCGACGATGTTTGCCGCCGGTGTGCCGCTGGTTGAAGCGCTGGGCTCTGTTGCCGGCGCATCAGGCAACTATGTGTATTACGTGGCAACAAAAAAAATCCAATCTGAAGTCTCGACCGGGTCAAGCCTGACGTCCTCGATGCAGGGCACGGAAGTCTTTCCCAACATGGTGATCCAGATGGCGATGATCGGTGAAGAGGCCGGCTCGCTGGATGCCATGCTGGGCAAGGTTGCCGACTTCTTCGAGCAGGAAGTTGACGATACTGTCGAAGCGCTGTCGAGCCTGATGGAGCCGATGATCATGGTCGTTCTGGGCACGCTGATCGGCGGCATGGTGATTGCCATGTATCTGCCGATTTTCAAACTCGGATCTGCGGTTTAAAACAAGGGCTTCGAAACGCGCCGGCTCCGGCTCGGCGCGCGCCCAGCGCTGCGAACCGACGCCTACCGACTGCTGGCTGCATCCATGATCAACGCCTTGTCCAATCCTGCTGTATTTGCCATATGTGCCGCGCTGTTCGGCCTGTGCATCGGCAGTTTCCTGAACGTCGTAATCCACCGTCTGCCCAAGATGATGGAGCGCAACTGGCGCGCCGAATGCGCTGAACTGTCCGGGCAGGAATCCCCAGCAACCGAGCAATACAACCTCTTGGTGCCGCGTTCGGCATGTCCATCGTGCGGACATCGCATCAGTGCACTGCAAAACATACCGATCATCAGTTGGCTCGCACTGCGCGGCAAATGCGCCGGCTGCGGGACGCGCATCTCGCGCCGCTATCCCACAATCGAACTGCTGACCGGAATCCTCTCCGGATTTGTCGCCTGGCATTTCGGCTTCGGCATCGCCGCCGCCGGAGCCCTGATCTTCACCTGGTCGATGATCACATTGACGTTTATTGACCTCGACACCTTCTACCTGCCGGACAGCATCACGCTACCCCTGCTCTGGCTGGGCCTGCTGTTCAACATAGACAACACCTACGTTTCCCTGTCGTCAGCAGTTATAGGTGCAGTCGCCGGCTACCTGTCGCTGTGGTCGGTGTACTGGGTCTTCAAATGGGCCACCGGCAAGGAAGGCATGGGTTACGGCGACTTCAAGCTGCTCGCGGCTATCGGCGCCTGGCTGGGCTGGACCATGCTGCCATTGACCATACTGCTTTCATCACTGGTCGGCGCCGTGATCGGTATCGGCATGATTGCTTTTGCAGGCCGGGAACGCAGTGTGCCGATTCCATTTGGCCCTTACCTGGCGATCGCCGGCATGATCGCCATGCTCTACGGCCCCGCCCTGACCCGGGCTTACCTCGGCCCGCTCTGATGGCGTACTGCGTCGGCGTCACCGGCGGTATCGGATCGGGCAAATCAAGCGCCGCTGCACTTTTCGCAGAATTTGGTGCCGACATCGTCGATACCGACGATATCGCACACGAACTGACCCACCCTAGCGGACAAGCCATGCCCGCCATCATCACCGCTTTCGGCAGCAAGACCGTCGCTGCTGACGGCAGCCTTGACCGGAATAAAATGCGCGAGATCGTCTTTGCAGATCCCTCGCAACGCAAGATTCTGGAGGGCATTCTCCATCCGATGATTCGTGCGGAAGCAAGGCGCCGGGTTGCAGCGTCAGCAGCACCCTATGTCATGCTGGTCGTTCCGTTGCTGCTCGAGTCCACCGGCTATCCCGACCTGGTGCAGCGGATACTGGTCATTGATTGTGATGAATCCGTTCAGATCAGCCGCACGATGCAGCGTAGCGGACTTTCCGCTGAGGCGGTGGGCGCGATCATGGCCGCACAATTGCCGCGCCAGCAACGCCTCGCCCGCGCCGATGATGTCCTGCATAACGACAGCGATTTGCCCGCGCTGCGTCACCAGGTCGCCGCACTCCACGAGCGCTACATAAATCTGGCGAAAAAGACTACGGGCAACCCCAGAAATACGCCCTGACACGGTGCATTAAGCCTTTATTTTTTCTGCTTTTTGTCCGATACTCCCGCAACTGCATTCTTATCCAACTCCATTGAGCGCACAGGGCGTGATTGTCTACGAGCATCCATTAAGCGAGCGCGTGCGGACCCTGTTGCGACTTGAGGATCTGTTCGAGCGCATCGACTACTTCGTCGGTAAAAATGACGGCGAAGAGCATCATGTCGCCTTGCTGCTGATATTCGAAATCCTCGAAGTTGCGAGTCGTGCCGACCTTAAATCGGACCTGCTTCAGGAACTCGAGCGCCAGAAACAGGTGCTGGAAGCCCTGCGCGACAACCCCGACATTTCCGAAGAAGCGCTGGAAAACGTGCTTTGGCAGATCGACCAGTCCTCTTCGCGACTTTTCCAGGCATCGGGCAAGGTTGGCCAGGAACTGCGGGAAAACGAGTGGCTGATGAGCATCAAGCAGCGTACGGCGATACCCGGCGGTGTCTGCGAGTTCGACCTGCCCTCCTATCACTATTGGCTGCAGCAGGCATCAGATCTCCGGCGCCACGATTTGCAGCAGTGGCTGGCGCCGTTCCTGCCAACACGCGATGCCATCGGCATCGTGCTGCGGTTGCTCCGTGAAAGCGGTAAAACCACTGCGCAGATCGCCCAGCAGGGTGTTTACCAGCAGATGATGGCCGGTCGTATGGCGCAAATGCTGCGCATCGGACTGAACGATGACTATGCCTGCGTTCCGGAAATCAGCGCTAACAAATATGCGCTGAACATCCGCTTCACCACTCAGGAAGGCATGCAGCGTCCGAAGGCGTCTGAATCCGACGTCGAATTTGAACTGACCTTCTGCAACCTCTGAACCATGGCTGGAAGAATTGTCGCCTGCCCGCAATGCGGTGCAAGCATCGAATGGAATCCTGAAAACCGCTACCGCCCGTTCTGCTCCGAGCGCTGCAAAATGATTGATCTCGGCGCATGGGCCAGCGAAAGTTATCGCGTACCGGTCGTCGAGAACGACGAATCCGAAGAACTGCCGACGGCAGACCCCGATTTCAGGCCGAACTAGTCGGGCGAGGTAACCGGCATCCAGGCACCGCGGATCATCGCCAGCCCGTGCGCACCGTTGACCAGGGCCTGCACTCGATCTGTCTTCCGTAAACCACCCAGCGCGAACACCGGAATCCGTGTGTCGGCAATGCTGGCGGCAAAACCCGGCCAGCCCAGTAACTGCGCCTCAGGATGCGTCGATGTCGGCAATACCGGTCCAAGCACGGCAAAATCCGCACCGAGCGCTTCCGCGCGGCGCAGTTCATCGACGCTGTGACAGGAGGCGCCGATCAACGCCAGCGGTGGCCGCGATACCAGTGTGTGCAGCTGCCGTGACGTCAAATGCACGCCGTCAGCACCGCAGCGTTGCGCCAGTTCAATATCACCGTTGATCAGCACCTTTGCACCACTGGCCCGGGCACGCATAACAATCTCCCGCGCATAGCCGGCAAAGGATCCGGCGGGCCAATCCTTGCCGCGCACCTGGATCAGCCGCAGTCCAGCACGCAGCGCGGCATCGATTGCGACCAGAGCACACGGCTGTTCCGAAGCGGCAAACCCGGTAATGCCATAGGTTTCGGGAATGGCCAGCGCACTGAGGATGGGACCGTTCGCCGGCAGCAGCGGCGATACGTCAATCGCATCAATACGCTGCCATGCAAACGCCTGCGATTCGCGACCGTGCAGGTCACCGCGCCAGCCGCGGACACGAAAAAAATGCAGCTTGACGTCGGCGTGTTCGTAATCGAATTCGCGGATCAGCCAGGGGTAGGCTGCGGTGACCTCAATGCCAAGTTCTTCATGCAGTTCGCGGGTCAGCGCCTGCAGTGGAGTCTCGCCGGGTTCAACCTTGCCGCCCGGAAACTCCCAGTAACCGGCATAGACCTTGCCCTGCGGTCGTTGCGCCAGCAGAAAGCGCCCGTCGGGCTGCTGCAGCACCGCCGCGACAACCGCAATGCGGCGGCGCCCCGGGGACGTGCTCATTGGGTTTATTTGCGCCGCGCGAGGCGCGTGCGGCCGGCCCAGTCGCGGGCGAACTGCCAGGCCACCCGGCCGCTGCGCGATCCACGGGTCAGCGCCCATTGCAGCGCCGCGTGCTCGACTTCGGCGCTTTTTATGCCGGGCACCTTGAAGTGCTCCAGCCAGACGCGAACAATGCTCAGGTATTCGTCCTGGTCGAATGAATGGAACGATACCCACAAACCAAAACGCTCCGACAGCGAAACCTTTTCCTCGCTGGTTTCGCCGGGGTGAATCTCTTCGCCGACATGCTGGTATTCAAGATTCTCGTTCATGAATTCCGGCATCAGATGGCGGCGGTTCGATGTGGCATAGACCAGGCAGTTCTCGGATGCCGCGGCAACGGAACCGTCGAGCACCACCTTCAGCGCCTTGTATCCATGTTCATCCGCCTCGAATGACAGATCATCGCAATACAGCACAAAGCGCTCAGGCCGTGCATGAATCAATTCAACGATGTCCGGCAGATCGGTGAGGTCGCGCTTTTCGACTTCGATCAGACGCAAGCCGCGCGAGGCATATTTGTTCAGCAGCGCCTTCACCAGTGACGACTTGCCGGTGCCGCGCGCACCGGTCAGCA
Organism: Bordetella parapertussis; assembly: GCA_945862135.1. Lineage (GTDB taxonomy): Bacteria > Pseudomonadota > Gammaproteobacteria > Burkholderiales > SG8-41. Next base: position 12,957 of record CAMAYE010000004.1, on the reverse strand, counting down.
GCACGTTGTTGGCGGGAAGGCCTTCGACAAACTGTCGCGTGTTTTGCTCGACCTGTTTTTTCTGATCATCGATACCATGAAGGTCGCGAAGATCAATGTCATGTACCTGATGGATGGGCTCGAGCGCTACCCGCTCGCCCTTGCGCCGCCAGCGGAATGCAATCGACGCCTTCCAGTCCACGGTCGCCGCCGGCGCCGGGAGAATCTGCTCAAGGCGCGCCAGCACAGACTCCGCGCGTCCCAGCAGCGCAGCCAAGTCAGATGACGGGCCCGCAGGTCGAGAATTCTTCATAACCCGTTGTTTTTAAAGTATTTTTTAGCTTCTATAGTCAGCATTGATGCTGACATAGTCATGCGACAGGTCACAGGTCCAGACCGTCGTCATGGCGCGGCCGCGATTGAGCACGACGCACACCGTGATCTCCGCCTGCTTCATCACCCGCTGGCCCTGGGCTTCTTCATAAGACGGACTGCGTCCACCACGTTCGGCCACCAGCACGTCGTCCAGATACAGTTCGACACCGTCGACTTCGAGATCCGCAATGCCGGCGTAACCGATCGCCGCCAGTATCCGTCCGAGATTCGGGTCGGACGCAAAAAATGCCGTCTTGATCAGCGGCGAATGTGCAATCGCGAACGCGACCTTGCGGCATTCGTCTTCGTTGCGTCCCGCTTCCACCTTGATGGTGATGAACTTGGTCGCGCCTTCACCGTCACGCACGATCGCTTGCGCCAGTGTCGTCGCCACCACCGTCACGGCATCGCGAAACGCCGTGTATTCGGGGCTCTTCGCATCTGTGATTTCGGTCATTGCCGCCTTGCCGGTGGCGATCAGCATGAAACTGTCGTTGGTCGACGTGTCGCCATCGACGGTAATGGCGTTGAACGAATGCTGTGCTGCGTAGGCGACTGCGGCCTTTACCAGCGGCTGACTCACCTTCGCATCGGTGGCGACAAATCCGAGCATCGTCGCCATCCCGGGATGGATCATGCCGGCACCCTTGGCAATGCCGCTGAAGGTGATGATCGCATCGCCCACGGGAAACTGCCGCGACACCGCCTTCGGCACGGTATCAGTGGTCATGATGGCTTCTGCAGCCTCCGCCCAGGCATTCGCCTTGAGGGCGGCAATACACTGCGGCAATCCCGCGGTGATCCGGTCTACGGGCAGCGGCTCCATGATCACGCCGGTTGAAAACGGCAACACCTGCGCCGCCGTGCAGCCAAGTAATTGCGCCGCATCGTTGCAAGTCTGCCGCGCACGGGCCAAACCCTCGGCACCGGTACCGGCGTTGGCAACACCGGTATTGATCACCAGAGCGCGAACTCCCTTCCCGGGGTCAATCATCGACAGATGCTGACGAGATACCACGACGGGTGCGGCACAAAACCGGTTCTGCGTGAAAACGCCAGCCACATGGGCGCCTTCATCAAGACTGATCAACAACAGATCCTTGCGGCCGGCTTTGCGGATACCCGCCTGGGCAATGCCGAGTCTGACGCCGGCGACCGGCAATAACGTTTTGGGATCCGGCGGATTCAGATTGACGGGCATGACGTGCTCCCCTACTCAGCTCAGCTTTCCGTGGCACTGCTTGTATTTTTTGCCCGAACCGCAGGGGCAGGGATCATTGCGGCCGACCTTTTGACCGCCGCGCACGAAAGGTTGCAGGGCTTCGCCCTGGTCATCCGGCTGCGCAGCTGTTTCAGCAAATTCGGCTACAGCCGCTTCGTCCGGCGACGACGCGTGCTGGTACTGCACGTTCTGCAGCGCCTCATGCTCCTCGGCTGCACGCAATTCCTCGGCACTGCGGATCTGTACCGTCATCAGCGTGCGGGTAACATCGGTCTTGATCATGTCGAGCAGCAGCGAGAACAACTCAAACGCCTCACGCTTGTATTCCTGGGTCGGGTTCTTCTGCGCGTATCCGCGCAGGTGGATGCCCTGCCGCAGGTGATCCAGCGCCGACAGGTGCTCGCGCCAGTGCGAATCGACGCTCTGCAGCATGATGGCCCGCTCATACTGACGCATCGCTGCCTGATCGACCGAACCGGTCTTTTCTGCATAACGTGCGTGCGCCGCATCAATCGCACGATCACGCAGAGCCGCCTCCTCCAGTTCCGGGCTGTCTTTCAGCCATTGCTGGATCGGCAGCTCCAGCCCCAATTCCCCGCGCAATATCGTCTCCAGCCCCGGAATATCCCACTGCTCTTCGAGACTGCCGGGGGGAACGTGGGTCGCCACATGTCCGATGATCACATCGGCACGCATCGCCGAAATCGTTGTTGAAATGTCGGAGCTATCGAGAAGATCGTTGCGCTGCTGGTAAATGACCTTGCGCTGGTCGTTGGCGACATCATCATACTCGAGCAAGTGTTTACGCATGTCGAAGTTGCGAGCCTCAACCTTGCGCTGCGCATTCTCGATCGACCGCGTCACCCAGGGATGCTCAATCGCCTCGCCGTCGGGCATTTTCAGCCGTTCCATGATCGAGGCAACGCGATCCGAGGCAAAAATGCGCAGTAACGCATCATCGAGCGCCAGATAGAAGCGACTGGATCCGGCATCACCCTGCCGGCCGGCGCGGCCACGAAGCTGGTTGTCGATACGCCGCGATTCGTGGCGCTCGGTACCGATGATATGCAGACCGCCGGCTTTAAGCACTTGGTCATGGCGTTGCTGCCATTCGACACGCAATTCGGCAACACGCTTCTCGCGCGCGTCAGGGTCTAGACTTTCATCCGCCAGCACGCGGTTGATTTCCGGCTCCGGATTGCCGCCCAGTACGATATCCGTGCCACGGCCGGCCATGTTGGTAGCGATGGTGATGACCTGCGGCCGCCCCGCCTGCGTGATGATCTCCGCTTCACGGGCATGCTGCTTCGCGTTCAGCACATTATGCGGCAACTTCTCTTTTTGCAGGATGCCGGAAATGTACTCGGAGTTCTCGATTGAAGTCGTGCCGACGAGCACTGGTTGACCGCGTTCGTGGCAGCCACGAATATCGTTGATGATGGCCTGATATTTTTCCCTTGATGTACGGAACACCTGATCCATGCGGTCATCGCGGATCATTGGATGGTGCGTCGGGATGACCACCGTTTCGAGTCCGTAGATCTGCTGGAACTCATAGGCTTCGGTATCTGCTGTCCCTGTCATGCCGGCCAGCTTGCCGTACATGCGGAAATAATTCTGGAAGGTGATTGTTGCGAGGGTCTGATTTTCCTTCTGGATCTCCACGCCCTCCTTCGCCTCAATCGCCTGATGAAGGCCTTCCGACCAGCGGCGTCCCGGCATCAGTCGCCCGGTGAACTCGTCGACGATGATGATTTCGTTGTCCTGCACGACATACTGCTGGTCACGATGAAACAGGCTATGGGCGCGCAAAGCCGCGTTCAGATGATGCATCAGCGAAATATTGGTGGCATCGTAAAGACTGCCGCCCTCCGGCAGCATGCCAGCCTGCGCGAGCAATGCCTCGGCATGCTCATGCCCATCCTCGGAGAGGACAACTTGGTGCCCCTTTTCGTCGACCCAATAGTCCCCCGACGCTTTCTCATCTTTCTGCCGTACCAGCTTGGGAGCAACGCTGTTCATGCGCACATAAAGGTCGGTCGTATCCTCGGCCTGCCCGGATATGATAAGCGGCGTACGCGCTTCATCGATCAGGATCGAGTCGACCTCATCGACAATCGCAAAAGCCAGCCCGCGCTGCACTTTCTCCGACAACTCATAAACCATGTTGTCGCGAAGATAATCAAAACCGAATTCGTTGTTGGTACCGTAGGTGATGTCGGCGCGATACGCTTCCTGCTTCTTGTCGTGCTCCATCTGCGACAGATTGACGCCGACGGTCAGCCCCAGGAAGCGGTAGATGCGGCCCATCCAGTCGGCATCGCGCTGCGCCAGGTAGTCGTTAACGGTGACGATATGCACACCGGTTCCGGCAAGCGCATTGAGGTAGGCCGGCAGCGTGGCAACCAATGTCTTGCCCTCGCCGGTACGCATTTCGGAAATTTTTCCGTTATGCAATGCAATGCCGCCGACCAGCTGAACATCAAAATGGCGCATGCCCATCACACGTTTACCGGCTTCGCGCACCACGGCAAACGCTTCAGGAAGCAGTGCATCCAGCGCAGCGCGGCGACGGCGTTCGATTTCCGCAGATTGCCCGGCGGCTTCAGCCTGGGACTCGGGCGCCGCTACCGACTGACGGATACGTTCGCGGAATTCATCGGTCTTGGCACGCAACTGATCATCGGACAGGGCCGCGATCTGCGGTTCAAGCGCGTTGACTGCGCGAACCGTACGCCGATATTGTTTGAGCAACCGTTCGTTGCGGCTGCCGAATACTTTCTTCAATAAACCGGTAATCATGAACTTCCCGAAAAAAAAGGGGTGGGATAACCCCACCCCCCTGCAATTCTTGCGTTTAGTGCCGCCGGTCAGCCAGGCAACTGCAGAAACCGCGCGGGGTTCAATGCGGCACCGCGCTGGCGCACCTCAAAATGCAGATGCGAACCTGTTGCGCGACCGGTCCGGCCAACATCTGCGATCCGTGTTCCACGTAAAACCACATCGCCGACTTTCACATATTTCTTCGACGCATGCGCGTAACGCGAGATCAGATCATTGCCGTGATCAATCTCGATCATATTACCATATTGAGGGTGAAACTCGGCGTAGACGACCACCCCTGCAGCCGCTGAAAATATGGGGGTGCCTTCCTCTGCCATGAAGTCGATACCCTCGTGGAATGCACGCTGACCGGTGAACGGATCAATACGCCAGCCAAAGTTGGAAGAGTACCAACCGCCTTCGACCGGCAGCTTGGTCGGTATCAGTTTTTTGCGGGCACTTTCCTGCGTGTACATCGATTCCAGCAGGCCCAGCTTGTCGCTGCGATCTTCCAGTTGCCGCGTCAACTGGTCGATCTGCTGCGTAAAATCGCCAAGCGACAAATTCTGACTGGGGATCGATGAAGGTGCGCCGCCACGGCCGGGAACCTCATTGAACATCAGGTCCTGCGGCTTGAATCCGGCGAGTTTGGCCAACCGCTCGCCAAGCGTTTCCAGACGCAGCAGTTGCGCCTGCATCTGCCCGAGCCGGACCGCCATTGCATTCAGGTTATCCTGCAGGTAAGACTGGTTTTTTTCCTGCTGCTGACGCTGAATTGAAACCAGCACATCACGCACATAGGGAATATTCAGTTCTGCAGCAAAACGCAGAATCCCGTAATTGAGCGCACCGGCCAGCAAGATCACCAGCCCGAACAGCGCCAAACCCGAAGCAATCAGGTGCTGCCAGCCCAAAGTAATGGTCCGCGCTTGAGGCAGTTTCTCGGAAACCAGAATAATATTCATGGTCAACATCCCTTTTTCGCCATGTCCAACCGCAAACTAAGCGCCCTGATCGGCAACACCACGGGCTTATCAGCTCTCAATCGGACCCTGCAGCGCATTGCTGCACTGCAGCGGCTATATGAAGCCTGCGCACCATCCGAACTCATTTCGGCAAGCCGTGTGGTCGGAGACCGTGGCGGCATACTGATGATAGCGGCAGACAACGGAGCAATCGCGGCAAAATTACGTCAACTGGCGCCCCGACTACTGAAGAATCTGCAAAAACAGAGGGCGGAGGTTACTGGAATTCAAATCCAAGTTCAAGTTTTCCAGGCCGCGCGCAAGCCCGAACCGGCGCCTGAAAAATCGCCATTAAGTATTGATTCTATTGATAATTTTGAGAAACTGTCGCGGCGCGTCAAGGATCCTGGCCTGAGTGCCGCACTAGCCCGATTCGCCGCGCGACGGCGCACCAAGGCCTGAACGGGGTTAAAGCAGCCGCCGAGTCAAACCACCATCAGCAAACGCTCCGCCGCGTAAAAAACCATCAGAACGATGGCAAAAGCGATAGCGCCAAGAAACACCCGCCAGGCAAAGCGCAGGTAACGTGGCTCCCGGCGCCAGGCATAAAGCGCCAGCGAAACACCGATGGTGATCAGCACAATCAGCCCGATCAGGCGGAGCAGCAGCATGGTTCAGTGAGGGCTGTGCGCCCGGACCTCAGGCGGCCTGAGGCTGCCAGGCGAGGAAGGCGGGTGCGTCTTCGACGCGGTCAAAACTGACGTATTCCCAGGCCTGCGGCTGCTCCAGCAGTTGGCGCAACAGACGATTATTCATCGCGTGGCCGGATTTATGGCCACTGAACGCGCCGATCAGCGGGTGCCCCAGCAGATACAGGTCGCCGATGGCGTCCAGCACCTTGTGTTTGACGAACTCATTGTCATAACGCAGCCCGTCATTGTTCAGGACCCGGTATTCATCCATGACAATGGCGTTGTCGAGACTGCCGCCTAGCGCCAAACCCTGCGAACGCATGCTTTCGACGTCCTGCATGAAACCGAAGGTCCGCGCCCGAGCCACCTCTTTGACGTAGGACGTCGATGCGAAATCGACGACCACGGTCTGCGCGCTGGCATCAAACACCGGATGCGCATAGTCGATGGCCAGTTCCAGCCGGAATCCGTTATAGGGCTCGAAACGCACCCACTTGTCGCCGTCTCGAACCTCGACCGGCTTCAGAATACGGATGAATTTCTTCGGAACATCCTGCTCTTCAATGCCGGCAGACTGCAGCAGGAACACAAACGGTCCAGCGCTGCCATCCATGATCGGCACTTCCGGCGCCGTCACATCGATCCAGACATTGTCCACACCCAGTCCGGCCAGCGCTGACATCAAATGCTCAACCGTCTGAACCCGCGCGCCGTCCTTTTCCAGGCAGGATGAAAGGCGCGTGTCATGCACCGCATACGGATCGGCTTTGATGTCGACCGGCTCAGTCAGATCCGTCCGCCGGAACACAATACCCGTGTCCGGCAGCGCAGGACGCAAGGTCAGATGAACCTTTTCGCCCGTGTGCAGACCCACGCCGGTGGCGCGGATCACGTTCTTCAATGTGCGTTGCTTGATCACGTCAAGTTGATCGGTGCGATGCTTGCCAAAAATAAGTATCGGCTCAATGCGGCCGGATCGTGGATTTTACCACGATGCCGCACCGCAACACCTGAGCCCGCCTCCCTTTGACTCATGCAGAGCACCCTCATCCATCCAACGGCCTTCAGTCAGCTTGCTTGCGCAAAAAGGCCGGAATATCGAGCATTTCCACACCGGATTGACGCATTGCCTCAATCGTTGCATCCCGGTTGCGGCGACGGATCACCGCAGGCTGCTCCAGAGCACCGTAGTCAACATCGGGGGAAACGGCCATGTTGTCGGTTCCGGTCTTCTGGGACACCACGATCATCGGTTTCGAGGCCTGGCGCGCCAACGGCTTGCCGAGACCCGTGGCAACGATGGTCACGCGCAGCCCATCTTCCAGGCTGTCGTCGTACACGGTGCCGACAATGACTGTCGCCGACTCCGCGGCAAAGGCCTTGATGGTTTCCATGACGTCATACATTTCCTGCAACTGGAAGGTCGACTTGCTGGCTGAAATATTGACCAGCACGCCGCGCGCGTCGGAGATATTAATGTCCTCGAGCAGGGGGCAGGCCACCGCCTGTTCGGCCGCCTCGCGAGCGCGTCCGGTACCGGCTGCCTTCGCTGAACCCATCATCGCCATGCCCATCTCACCCATCACCGTACGAACGTCTGCAAAGTCGACATTGATCATGCCCGGGCAGCTGATGATTTCAGCAATACCCGCAACCGCACCGTGCAACACATCATTGGCGGCACGGAAGGCTTCGTCCAGCGTGATCGAGTTGCCCAGCACCTGCATCAGCTTGTCATTGGGAATCACGATCAGCGAATCGACATGCTGGGCCAGCGCATCAAGCCCTTCCTGCGCGAGCCGCTGCCGCTTGCCTTCAAATGCGAACGGCTTGGTCACCACGGCAACCGTCAGGATGCCAAGTTCCTTGGCAATCTCCGCCACCACTGGCGCGGCGCCGGTTCCGGTGCCGCCGCCCATTCCCGCAGTCAGGAACAGCATGTCGGCGCCGGAAATCATCTCGGCGATGCGTTCGCGGTCTTCCAGCGCAGCCTGGCGGCCGATCTCCGGATTGGCGCCGGCTCCGAGACCCTTGGTGATATTGGTGCCGAGCTGGATCTGCGTCTTGGCCTGATTGCGCTTGAGCGCCTGGGCGTCGGTATTCGCGCAGATGAATTCCACGCCCTGCACGCCCTGCACGATCATGTGATCAACCGCATTGCCGCCGCAACCACCGACACCGATCACCTTGATTACCGCTTCCTGCGCTTGTGCATCAATCAGTTCAATCATGTGAGTCTCCTTTTTCTGCAAACAAAGTAATGTTGAAAAATCCCGCAACCAAAAATTAAAAATCCCTCGAACTGTAATTCCCCGTCATTCACGCCTGATTCAGAAATTCCCCGTAAACCACGTTTTCATCCGATCCACCACTTGCTGGAAACTGCTGACATGCATACGCGCGACGTCGCGCTGGCGATGCTCATCGGCACCGGCCATCAACAAACCGATACAGGTTGCATAACGCGTGCTGCGCACCACTTCAGCAAGACCGCCAGCGTATTGCGGCATGCCGATGCGCACCGGCATGTGGAATATTTCTTCGCCCAGCTCAACCATGCCCTGCATTGAGCTTGAGCCGCCGGTCAGCACCACGCCCGATGACAGCAATTCTTCATACCCACTGCGGCGCAGCTCCGCCTGCACAAGGGAGTAAAGTTCCTCGACACGCGGCTCGATGACCTCGGACAGCGTCTTTCGCGACAATTGACGCGAACCGCGATCACCAACGCCGGGCACATCAACCATTTCCTGCGGGTCGGCAAGTTGCGACAGCGCGCAACCAAAGCGCTGCTTGATGTCCTCGGCGTCCTTGGTCGGCGTGCGCAGCGCCATCGCGATGTCATTGGTGATCTGATCGCCGGCGATTGGTATTACTGCGGTATGGCGAATCGCGCCGTTGGTGAATACCGCCATGTCAGTGGTGCCGCCGCCAATATCGACAAGGCACACACCGAGGTCTTTTTCATCTTCGGAAAGCACCGCCACGGAAGAAGCCAATGGCTGAAGAATCAGGTCGTTGACTTCAAGTCCGCAGCGCCTCACACACTTGATGATGTTCTGTGCAGCCGACACCGCACCCGTAACAATGTGAACCTTCACCTCAAGCCGAACGCCGGACATGCCCAAAGGCTCGCGCACATCCTCCTGCCCGTCGATGATGAATTCCTGGTTGAGCACATGGAGGATCTGCTGGTCGTTCGGGATCTGCACCGCCTTCGCGGTCTCGATCACGCGGTCGATGTCCAGTTGCGCGACTTCCTTGTCCTTGATCGCCACCATGCCCTGCGAATTGAAACTCTTGATGTGATTGCCGGCGATGCCCGTGTAGACCTCGCGGATCTTGCAATCGGCCATCAGCTCGGCCTCTTCCAGTGCGCGCTGAATTGCGCTGACCGTGGTCTCGATGTTCACCACCACGCCTTTTTTCAGCCCGCGCGATGGATGGCTGCCCATGCCGATGATCTCGAAGCCACCCTCTGGCTTGAGCTCCGCGACGATCGCAACAATCTTCGATGTGCCGATGTCCAGGCCTACCACCAATTTTTTGTTTTCCTTGTTTTTACTCATAGTCCGTCTTTATCCCAACCTGTCCCCGATGAACTAAACGCCGCGTTTCGGCTTGGTTTCCACGGCCGGTGGCAAACCCGGCACCCGAGCAGCAAATCCGTTGGCGTAGCGCAGATCAACGCGATCCACCGGATGCGTCATTCGGGCAATCGTCCGTGGATAAGTCGATACAAAACGCCGCAACCGCTCTTCAACCTTTTCACGGCCGAAATCAACAGTCATGCCGTCGTCGAGCCGAATCTGCCAGGCACGACGCGGCGACACATTGAGCTCGCCAGGCACCTTTCCGATTTCCGCCAGGCTGCGCCTGAAGTGCTCATACTGAATGGCCATTTCCTTTGCCGAACCATCGGGCCCGTTGAACACCGGGAGCGTTCCGTCAAAAGCAGCCTCAAAAACTTCACCATGCACATTCACCAGCGCAGACTTTCCCCAGCGCGCCAGTGGCACATGTTCGGTGAGCACCACCTCGAGCGCACCGGGCCATTGCCGGCGCACATCCGCGCGCCGCACCCAAGGCAGTTTCTCGAATGCCAACCGTGTCGAGGACAGATGCAGCGTGAAGAAATTGCCGCGCACCTCGCGCCGCACGATGCTCTCGACCTGCTCGCGGGTGACATGCGTCAGCGGGGTAGCCACACGCACCTCGGTAATCGGGAATATCGGTAACTGCACTACCCACGCCGCGCCGCCATACAACAGACCGAGCAGTGCCGCCACGACCAGCAGATCGGATAAGCGGTTGAGAATGTCTGGCTTATCCCACATGGGCCAGCTCCAGAATCCGCATCACGAGGGCCTCGAATGACAACCCGGCCTCGCGTGCCGCCATCGGCACCAGGCTGTGTCCGGTCATTCCGGGCGATGTATTCATTTCCAGGAACTGCACGCTACCGTCAGCGCGACGAATCAAATCAGCTCGCCCCCACCCGGTGCAGCCCAGCGCCTGCGCGCTTTTCATCACCAGTGCGCGGATGCGCAGCTCTTCAGACTCGGGTAACTCGCAAGGGCAGTGATACTTTGTTTCGTCGCTGAAGTATTTGTTTTGATAATCGTAGTTACCCTGCGGCGCTTCGATGCGGATCAGCGGCAACGCCTGGTCTCCGAGGAAAGCAGCGGTCAGCTCTTCGCCGGCGATGAATTCTTCAGCCATCACAAACGGGTCGTGCCGCGACGCCAGCGCATAAGCCGCCGACAATTGCGAGGCCGTGATGACCTTGGTCAGCCCGATCGTGGAACCTTCACGCGCAGGCTTGATGATCAGCGGCAAGCCAAGACGTTTTGCAACGCCTGCCCAGTCGCTGCACGCGTCCACCACCTCAAAACGCGGTGTTGGGATGCCGGCTGCGGTCCACACCATCTTGGTGCGCACCTTGTCCATCGCCAGCGCCGATGCCATCACACCGCTGCCGGTGTACGGGATACCCATCAGTTCCAGTGCGCCCTGCACCGTACCGTCTTCACCGTAACGACCGTGCAAGGCAATGAATACTCGGGCAAAACCATCGCGCTTGAGCTCGAAAATTTCACGTTCGGCCGGATCAAAAGCATGCGCATCCAGACCGGCCTGCTGCAGCGCTTTCAGCACATTGCCGCCGCTCATCAGCGACACCTCGCGCTCCGCGCTGCGCCCGCCGAAGAGCACTGCGATTTTGCCGAAACCGCTCATGCGCGCCCCCCGACCACGCGGACTTCGCGTTCCAGGTGCACACCGAACTGCTGCTTTACAGTGTGCTGCGCCAATTCAATCAGCGCCTCGATATCAGCCGCGCTCGCACCACCGTGATTGACGATGAAATTGGAGTGTTTCGCCGAAATCGATGCACCGCCAATGCGACGACCCTTGAGTCCGCAAGCCTCGATCAAACGTGCCGCGTGATCACCTGGCGGATTACGGAACACCGATCCCGCGTTGGGCATGCCCAGCGGCTGAGCCGCAATGCGCTGTGCCAGCAGTTTCTTGATCGTTGCGCGAGACTGTTCGCCGTCGCCATGCGACAGCCTGAAAGTCGCCGCAACAAACCATTCCTTCCAGCTTTCATATGCGGAGGCGCCGGTGGCGCTGGACATCTGATGGGAGCGCGGCTCTACGCTGCGGTAGCCGATGGTGTAGTGCTGTGGCGAGCGCACATGCAATGTTCCTGCCCGGTCGATGGTCTCGACCTGCGCCACCAGACTCCAGGTCTCCCCACCGTAACAGCCGGCATTCATCGCCAGCGCGCCACCGATGGTACCGGGAATGCCGGCAAGAAATTCAGCACCAGCGAGATTGTTGATGGCCGCAGTGCGCGCCACTTTCGGGCAGGCCACGCCGGCCTGCGCCCAGATTTCACCGCCGCTGTTGTCGCTGCGCAGGACATTCAAACCGCGCAACGCCCAATGCGTGAAAATCACCGTGCCGTCCAGCCCGCCGTCGCGCACCAGCAGATTGCTGCCGAGCCCGACCACGTGTACCTGCTCGCCATCCGGCAACCCGCGCAGGAACAAGGCCATGTCATCAAGGTCGGCCGGCGTATACGCGCAACGTACACGGCCGCCAGCGCGCCAGCTGACATGGCGAGCCATCGACTCGTCGCTGCGCAGATCACCGCGCAGTCCGTGTGCCGATATATATTGTTGGTCGCTCATGTTCATGTCAGTCCTGCACCAGCCGGCCGGCGACGGCGCCGATCGAACCTGCCCCCATCGCCAGCAACACATCACCATCACGCACCGCGCTGCGGATTGCCTCCGGCAGTTCCGCAACCTGTTCAACGAATACTGGCTCGACCTTGCCCAGCACGCGTACTGCACGCGCCAGCGCCCGTCCGTCGGCCGCAACAATCGGCGACTCGCCTGCCGCATACACTTCGGTCAACAGCAGCGCATCCACACTCGACAGCACCCGCGCAAAATCCTCGAAGCAATCACGAGTCCGCGTATAACGATGCGGCTGGAAAGCCAGCACGAGACGCCGGCCTGGAAAGGCACCGCGTGCCGCGGCAATGGTCGCCGCCATCTCGACCGGGTGATGTCCATAGTCATCGATCAATTCAAACGAACCACCAGTTGCGATCGGAACAGCGCCGTAGCGCTGGAAACGCCGGCCGACCCCCTTGAATTCTCCCAGCGCACGAACGATTTTTTCATCTGGCACGCCGACTTCCATGCCCACGGCTATCGCTGCAAGCGCATTAAGCACGTTGTGCACGCCGGCCAGATTCAGCGTGATGTCCAGATCAGGCAGTCGCCGGCCGTTCGTACGCTGCACGCGAAACCGCATCTGCCCTGCGGCTGCGGTAACTGCATGGGCGCGAATCTGCGCGCCTTCCAACAAACCATAAGTCACCACC
>CAMAYE010000003.1 GCA_945862135.1 Bordetella parapertussis | reverse complement strand
GAGCCCTTGCCGCCGCCGGCGGGTAATTCCGGCGGGAATTCCGGACACTTTCCATTCGATCCGGTTTTGCTGCTGTCCGTGTTTATTTTTGCCAGGCCCCTTTCGCTGATGCTGCGTCCGGTATTGGGGAGTGTTCTGGCCGCAGGAATGGTTGCTGCGGCAGTCGGCGCCGGCGCGTGGTTCATATTCGGAAGCCTGATTATTGCCATCGTTGTAGGCGTGATCATGTTTCTTGTCGGATTGTCCGGCGGTAGTTCCGGCGGATCCGGAGGCTGGAGCAGCGGCGGCGGTTCCTGGTCATCCGGCGGAGGCGGTTTCAGCAGTGGCGGTGGATTCAGCGGTGGAGGCGGCAGTTCCGGTGGTGGTGGTGCATCCGGGGGCTGGTGAAATGAACATCAAACGTTTTCTCAAACATACCCTGATGCCGCCATTCCTGGCGCGACGGGTCTTCACTCCAGCGGTAATGCGCCGCGTGGAGCAGGCCATCAGTGACAGCGAACGCATGCATCGCGGTGAATTGCGGGTCGCGGTTGAGGCGAGCCTGGATCCGGGTCCCTTGCTCCGCGGGCAAAGCCCGCGGGCCCGCGCGGAAGAAGTGTTCTCGCAGTTACGGGTCTGGGACACCGCTGAAAACAGCGGCGTGTTGCTCTATGTGAACTGGGCTGATCGCGATATCGAAATTGTCGCTGACCGCGGCATCAGCGCACGGGTGAAGCAGGACGAGTGGGAGGCAGTCTGTCTTGCCATAGAGCAATCCTTCAGGGCCGGGCGTTTCGAAGAAGGTCTGGTCGAGGGGATACGGCAAATTACGCGGCTGCTGGCCATGCATTTTCCTGCGGCAACGGACAACGTCGACGAACTCGGCAATCGACCGGTCATGTTGTGAACTTTCTGCAGCAATAATCCGCGTACCGGTTTGGAGCTTTTTCGCATCGGTGGCGCCGGTGCTGGCCGTTTCGCAAAGGATTGCGGTAAAGTGCCGGCTCGGTTGCCGAAAGACTGCTATATCAAAGCAGCGCGGTTGCCGCATTCACCGGAGGGGTGATTTTGTTCAACCGCAATTATTCTGTGCTCATGAAGTGCGACTGTAGCGGGGCGCACCCGTGATTGATGCCATTGCTGCAGGCCTGCTCGCGTTGCTGACGCCGCAGGCGCTGCTGTTCATGTTTCTTGGCGTGGTCTACGGCCTTGTCATTGGAATACTCCCCGGACTGGGCGGCGTGGTGGCGATGGCGCTGCTGCTGCCGTTTACCTATGGTTTTGAAACGGCGGCGACTCTGGCGCTGCTGCTGGGCGCGCATATTGCAACCATCTGGGGCGACTCGGTCACCAGCATCCTGTTCAGCGTGCCCGGTTCGGCAAAGGGGCTGGCGCTGTGTTTCGACGGTTATCCGATGACCAAGCAGGGCAAGGCCAAGCGTGCGCTGGCGGCTTCTGCAACCGGTGCGTTGATGGGCGGCATTATCGGCGCCATTTTTCTGGCGCTGTGCATCCCGCTGATCCGCCCGGTGATTCTCGCGCTGGGTCCCAGCGAATATCTGATGATGGCCCTTTGGGGGTTGACTGTCATAGCGACTTTCAGCGAGGGCTCCCTGATGAAGGGTATGACGGCCAGCGTGCTCGGCATCCTCGTCGCTTTCATCGGCATGGATGTGGTGACGGCGACGCCCCGATTCACCTTCGGCAGCGAATTCCTGATGGATGGCATTTCATTTCCGGTGGCGATGATCGGACTGTTCGCCGTTTCTGAAATGATGAAGATGTCGATCCGTGGTACGCCCATCATTGACCGTTCGCTGGTGACGGAAGACAGCACGGTTTGGCAGGGCGTCTGCGACGCTTTCCGTCACTGGTGGCTGGTGGTCCGTTCCAGCCTGCTCGGTTTGTGGATCGGCGTGTTGCCCGGCGTTGGCGCCAGCGTGGCGGGGCTTGCCGCATATGCGCAGGCGGCACAGACCTCCAAAACGCCGGAACGATTCGGCAAGGGGGCGGTGGAGGGCGTCATTGCCCCGGATGCCACGATGGGCGCGAACGAGGGCGGCGGCCTGATGCCGACACTGGCCTTCGGCATCCCGGGCGGCGAGAGCATGGCCATCCTGCTGGTGGCTTTTATCGGACTCGGCATCGTGCCGGGTCCGGAAATGCTCACCAAAAACCTTGATGTTGTGTTCAGCATGGTGTGGATCATTGTGCTGGCCAACATCGTGGTCACAATCATCGGGTTGGGAATCACGCCCTGGCTGGCGCGGCTGCCTTCGCTGCAGGCCAACCTGATGGTGCCGATGGTGTTGTCGGTGTGTTTTGTCGGCGCCTATGCAACGCGCGGCCGTATCGAGGACGTGGTGGTTGCCGCAGTGTTCGGTGTTGTCGGTTACCTGATGGACAAATACCGTTATTCGCGCGCCAACTTTGTTATCGGCATGGTGCTGGCGGTGATGATTGAACGCAACTTGCACATTTCAATCAATCTCTACGGTGCCGATTTCCTGCTCGACCGGCCAATTGCGCTGGCGATGCTGATTTTTGTGGTGGTCACCGCGGCATTGCCGCAGTGGCGGCAGTATCGCCGCAAGCGCGCCATGCTTCGGGCTGGAGGCGAGGCATGAGCCGACACGCCCAGGAAAATTTTGTTTCAGTGATGCTGCTGCTGTTGTACGGCGTTGTGCTTTATCTGTGCCAGGATTTCGGTCCGCGGGCAAGGCTGATTCCGCTGCCGCTGGCCATATTCGGCATCCTGCTGACCCTGGCGCAACTGGCCTGGCACAATTTCGGCCGCGAAGAATCACCGCCGCCCGAGATGATTCATGTCGACACCAGCGCCATTGCGGCAACGGCTGAAGGCCAGCCACGTACCGAGCGTACGGAGGAACAATTGGGGCAATGGGGCGAAGCGGGCGCCTATTCCATTGTTGCGCTGCTGGTCGGCTTGGTGTTCGTGGTCGGCATTATCCCTTCGGTATTCCTGTTCACGGCGGCTTATCTGATCCTGACCCGCTATTGCACCGTGGTTCGGGGGTTGTCCTATTCCACGGCATTGACTGTTTGCGTTTACCTGTTGTTTGTTAAGGCGCTCGAAATGCAGCCCTATCATGGGTTGCTGGCGGGCTTGATGTCCTGAACGATATAAAAAGGGAGGGGAAATCATGAAGGCGAATCGCAGAAAGTTGCTGCTGGCAGGAGCGATGACACCCGCGTTGATGGGCCTGCCGGTCCGTGTCTGGGCGCAGGTGCCGGATTATTACAAGGGCAAGACCAGCATCATCAACATCGCCGGCAGCGCTGCCGGCGGGCACACCCGTTATGCGCGCATGCTGGCGCCTTATATCGAAAAACATACCGGCGCCAAAGAGGTGCGGTTGGTCAACATGCCCGGCGGCGGCGGACTCAAGGCTGCGAATCACACCTGGCGGCTGAAGCCGGGTGCGCTGGAAATCTTTTTTGGCAATGTATCGACGCTGCTGCTTGCGAACCTCGCGGGCAGCGCCGGCGCTACCTTTGATCCGACCAAGTTTTCCTTCCTCGGCCGCGCCACCAGTGAGCCGCGGGTGCTCACCGTCGGCGGCAAATCCGCGATCAAGTCGATTCAGGATGTGCAAAAGCTCAAGAGACCTTTTGTGTTTCCGTCGCAGGGCACCGACGAAGACTTCTACACCATGGCCGTGCTGGCCGATGCGCTGGGCTTCAAGCTGAAGGCGGTGACCGGTTACGAAGGCAATGCCGACACTTCACTGGCGGTGATCAAGGGCGACGGCGACGGCCATATCACCGGCTGGAGCGAATCCCTGGGGGCAATACGCTCCGGCGACAAACTGCCGATCATGATGGTGACTTCGCTGCCGTCGCCGGATTATCCGAATATTCCCATCGTCACCAGCATCGCGCCCGCAGCCAAACGCAATGTGGTGCAGGCCATGGCTACCATTCTCGAAACCCACCGCAGTTATATTGGCCCGCCCAATATGGATCCGCTGGCGATTGCCGCCTTCCGCGCCGCGGTGAATGCCGCGATGAAGGATCCGGCGCTTCTCGCGGAAGCGAGCAAGGGGGAACGCCTGCTGGCGCCGATGGACGGCACCGTGCAGCAGAAAGCCATGGCGGAAATGGCACGTACCAGCGCCGCGCTGTCGCCGATCCTCAAGGCCGCGGTGAAAGACATCCAGTAAACGCATGACCCGCGCGATCCGCACTTATTCGATGGCGGATCGCGCCGTCAGCCCCGACTTCGCGATCCGTGATGAAAAAAGCGTTACCCGGATTGCCGAGGCGCACCGTCACGAATATTTCCAGATCCAGCTCAATCTTGCAGGACGTACCACACAGCACATTGCAGCAGCAGCGCGGCCACTGGGTCCCGGCGACCTGAGTTTTGTACTGCCTTACCGGGTGCACCGCATTCCGCATCCGCCCCGTTCAAGATTTTTCATCCTCAGTTTCAATCTGCATTTTCTGCGCCCCGAGCTGAATGTTGATCCACTCGACCTGGAGGACGTGCCTTTGGCCCGCGCGCCGGAACTGGCGCCATTCCTGTTTCAGGAGTTTCTGGATTTTTCGCTGAGGGGGGAGGACCTTGCGTTGGTGACCGAGGCCTGCCGCAGCATGCAGGCGGAAAATTTGCGTCGGCGTTATGGATCACTGGAACTCATCCGCGGCCATCTGCTGCTTTTGCTGGGGACGGTCTGCCGTCGCCATGAGCGCGCGCTGCTGGGCATGGCCGGCAAGCAGGCGCAACGCACCAGCCGGCGCGACGCTCTGGCACGGGTGATGCGTCATGTGCGTGAACATCTGGCGCAGCGCATCCAGTTGACGGATGCGGCCGCAGCAGCCGATCTGTCGCCGAACTATCTCGCGCACCTGATCAAAAAGGAAACCGGCAAGACCTTCGTCGATCTGGTCACCGAGCGGCGTATGGAAAAGGCCTGCGAACTGCTGACTCATACCACGCTGCGCATCGGCGAAGTGGCGCAGGCCGTGGGTTTCGAGGATGAAGCCTACTTCGCGCGCCGCTTCCGCCAGCGGTACGCGACGGCGCCGCGGGAGTTCCGGCTTCGTACTGCGAAACAGTAGAAAAGTCCTGAAAAAACACCAAGCTGTCACTGGTATCCCGGGGGTGCTGCCCTTAGCATGGCCGCTGCAGCAACAACCCGAGGGCATTGTGCAATGAGCAAGGAATTCATCCAGATCGAAACCGATGTGCTGGTGGTCGGCGGCGGCGTCGCCGGCAGCATGGCGGCAATTCCGGCGCTGGAGGCCGGTTTGAAAGTGGTGATCTGCGAAAAGGGCAAGGTGCTCGACCATTGCGGCAGCATCGGCTGCGGCGTTGATCACTATCTGACCATCATGGATTCGGGCCCGGAATGGGATACCCCGGAATTCCTGATCAAACATGTGCCGGAACTGACCGACGGCATCGTCGATATGGAAGTGGCGGGGCGGGTGATCCGGGAGATGCCGCGCATATTCCGCAAGATCGAATCGCTGGGTGTGGATTTCCGTGATCGCCAGACCGGTGATTACTACCGGCTGCGTTCCTTCGGGCTTCCTGGTACCTATCACATCAACTTCGATGGCACTGATTTCAAGAAGCATTTGGGTGAACGCGTGCGCAAGGGCAAGGCCACCGTGCTGATGCGCACGATGGTGGTGCAGCTGCTGGTCAAAGACAACCGCGCCTACGGGGCTGTAGCCTTCAATTTCCGCAGCGGCGAATGGACGGTGATCCGTGCCAAAGCGGTGGTGCTGGCGGCGGGGGACGTCAACCGTATTTCGCAGAACGCCTCGGGGCTGGCCTTCGACTCCTGGCATATCCCGTACAACACCGGCGATGCACAGGCCATGGGTTATCACGCCGGCGCGGCGCTTGCGAATATGGAATCGGTCGAAGCGACGCTGACGCCCAAGGGTTTTTCCTGTCAGGGTCTCAACGCACTGGTCAGCCTGGGTGCTTATTTCGTCAACAAGGCCGGCGAGCGTTTCATGTTCAAGTATGACAAGAAGGGTGAAAACGCCCGCCGTGCGGTGATTGCCGATGGCGTCATCAATGAATACCTGCTCGGTAACGGCCCGATCTATCTCGACTGCCGCCATTTGCCGCAGGACATGCTTGATCGCATGGAGCACACGCTGCAGGTTGACCGTTACACGCTGCCGGCCTATTACCAGCAGAAGGGCGTCAATTTCCGCGAAGAGCTGGTAGAAGTGTCAGTGTCCGAACTGAGCATCCGCCGCAGCGGCGTGTATTTCCGCGGCAGCGGTCTCGCGGTTGACACCAACGGAGAGACCGCGGTCGAAGCGCTCTTTGCCGCCGGCGACTGCGCCACGGTCAGCGGCGGTATTTCCGGCGCGGCCGTGCTCGGTCATATCGCCGGTGAAGGCGTGGTGCAGCGCATCCGCGCCAGCAGTGGTTCGCTGCCTGCGCTGGACCTGAAGGCGCTGGCGCAGATCCGCGCGCAGTCCGAATCCCATCTGCAGCAGGACAACGGTTTGCCGTGGAAAGACCATGAAGAGACCACCCGCCAGACGGTCAGCGACTACGTCGGCGTGCGCCGCAATGATCGCGGGCTGAGGCTGGCGCTGGATACGCTCATCGCGCTGGCCAAACGCGAACCGACGATGAAGGCCGACGATCTTCACGGCCTGATGCGCGTTCACGAAGCCAAAAACATCCGTATGAACGCCGAGATGATGGCGACGGCTTCGCTGGCGCGGCAGGAGACGCGTACCGGTTCATCACATTTCCGCATGGATTACCCGAAAACGGATGATGTGAACTGGCGCAAATTCGTCATCGTCGAGCGCGGCGCCAACGGACCGGTAACACGTACGCTGTCGACGGATCAGCCGCTGTCGGCGGCATTCAGCCGCGGCAACACCGCAGTGGCTGCGTGAGGAAATCATCATGACTATTGCAACAAAAGAAGTGTTCAACCCGATCCGCATCAATCCCGAGACTTGCGTCAAATGCAATCTCTGCGACTGGATCTGTCCCGGCGACCTGATCTACAAGGAAGAAGACAACCGCGAAACGCTGCCGGTGATCAAGTATCCGGATGAATGCTGGTATTGCGGCCTGTGCCAGTCGATCTGTCCGACCAATGCCATCACCGTGGTGTTTCCCGAGCAGATGATCCACAACAAGACCGAGGTCGTTACCTTGCTGGGCAAGGTTGCGGAATAAGTGTTTTGCCGCAGCGCACTAAAAAAGCAAATATAAACAATTGCTTGTAACTAAACCTCTGTTGTAGCCCTGTTAGCCCTTGTGTATGCTGGCCGCTCGGCTTGCAACACGCCGCGCAATTGCGCGCGGGCGTACGGAGGTCTTCAATGGTTGTTCTGTTTACGCTGCTTGCCGCGCTCGCGGTGTGCTGGTTTCTGGCCTATCACCGTCTGCCTGCGCTGGTCTGGGTTGTAGTGCTGGCGGTATTTATCTCCGCTTGCGCCTATCTTGGCTGGTGGCCTGCCGGATTGTTCAAGGCGGCGGCCATTGCGCTGGCGGTGGCTGCAATTATTTGTGTGCCGTCACCGCTGCGCCGGCTGCTGATCGGCAGGCCGATGCTGTCGGTGTTCCGCCGCATTCTGCCGCAGGTGTCGCAAACCGAACGCGAAGCACTGGAAGCAGGCACCGTGTGGTGGGACGGCGAGCTGTTCAGCGGCAGCCCCGACTGGAGCAAACTGCTGGCCTATCCCAAACCGCGCCTCTCCGCAGAGGAGCGCGCATTCATTGACGGTCCGTTGCGCGAACTGTGCGAAATGCTCAGCGACTGGCAGGTCACCTACGAGATGACCGACCTGCCGCCGCAGGTCTGGCAGTTCATCAAGGACCAGGGTTTCCTCGGCATGATCATTCCGAAGGAATACGGCGGCAAGGGTTTCTCCGCGCTGGCGCATTCTGAAGTGGTGATGCAGCTCACCACACGCAGCGGCACGGCAGCGGTGTCGGTAATGGTGCCCAATTCACTGGGTCCGGCAGAACTGCTGCTGCATTACGGCACGAAAGAACAAAAGGATCATTACCTGCCGCGGCTGGCCAAAGGGCTGGACATGCCATGTTTCGCCTTGACCAGTCCCGAAGCCGGTTCCGATGCGGGTGGCATCCCGGATTTCGGCATTGTCTGCAAAGGGGAGTGGCAGGGCAGAAGCGATGTGCTGGGCATCCGCCTGACCTGGGAGAAGCGTTACATCACGCTCGGACCGATTGCGACTTTGCTCGGTCTGGCCTTCCGCCTTTATGACCCGGAACATCTGCTCGGCACTGAAGACGATGTCGGCATCACGCTGGCTCTGGTGCCAACCGATACTCCCGGCGTACACATTGGCCGCCGCCATCGCGCAATGACCGCGACCTTCATGAACGGCCCGAACTGGGGCAAGGACGTGTTTGTTCCGATGGACTGCATCATCGGTGGCGTTGATCAGGTCGGGCAGGGCTGGAAAATGCTGATGAACTGCTTGGCGGCTGGGCGATCGATTTCATTGCCCGCGAACGGTGTCGGCATTTCCAAGCTGGCGGCGCTGACCACCGGCGCCTATGGCCGCGTGCGTCAGCAGTTCAAGTTGTCGATCGGCCGCTTTGAGGGCGTTGAAGAAGCGATGGCGCGTATCGCCGGCAATCTCTATGTGATGGATGCGGCGCGGGTGATGACCGCAGGGGCTGTTGACCTCGGTGAAAAACCGTCGGTGATATCCGCCATTGTCAAATATCACCTGACCGAACGCGGCCGTCAGGTCATCAATGATGCGATGGATGTGCACGGCGGCAAGGGCATCTGCATGGGGCCGAGCAATTACCTGGCCAGTGCTTACATGCAGACGCCGATCGCGATCACGGTTGAAGGCGCCAACATCCTGACGCGGACGATGATCATTTTTGGGCAAGGCGCGATTCGTGGCCATCCCTGGGTATTGAAGGAGATCGAGGCGACACGTGAAACGGATCACGGCAAGGCTGTGCATGCGCTGGATCGCGCCTTCTTCGGTCACATCGCATTCACGATGTCCAACGTCGCGCGTGTGTTGTGGATGGGTCTCACCGGCGGCCGGCTGACAGCGGTGCCCGGCGCACACGAACTGCGTCACTATTATCAGCAGCTCACACGGCTTTCCAGCGGTTTTGCACTGACTGCCGATGTGGCGATGTTCCTCTGTGGCGGCACGCTCAAACGGCGCGAGCGGCTTTCGGCGCGCCTTGGTGATGTGCTGAGTCAGTTGTACCTGGCGTCGGCCGTGCTCAAGCGTTATGAAGATGACGGCCGGCCTGAAGCCGATCTTCCTCTGGTGCGCTGGGGCCTGCTCGATTGCCTCAACCGCATTGAGGAATCGTTTTATTCGATTTTCGAAAATCTACCGTGGCCGGTCGCCGCATGGCTGCTGCGCGGCCTGATTTTTCCGATGGTGATGCCGTACGGCCGCGAATTTGCGCCGCCGCGCGATCCGCTGGGCCACGCCGTGGTGCGTTTGATGATGACGCCGGGCGCCACACGCAAACGGCTGACCCACGGCGTATTCGTGTCTCGCGAGGAAAACGATGCCGTGCACACTTTGGAGTTGGCGCTGGAAGCCGCGATTGCCGCCGAGCCGGTGGAAGCCAAGTTGCGCGAGGCGCAGCAGTCCGGACGCATTGCGCGCGGTTATGCCGAGCAGATGGCGGCCGAGGGGCTGAAGCACGGCGTGATCAGCGACGCGGAGTTCGGCCTGCTGCAGCGTGCCGCGGAATTACGCAGGAAGTCGATCATGGTTGATGATTTTCCGAAGGACTTCGGCCGCTCCGAGCTCTATCAGACCACGCAGCCAGTCACATTCGAGGCGCTGGCGCGCCGGTCGTGAGCCATGCCATGGACAACAGCGTGAAACATGCAGTGGTTGATGGTGTGGCCACCATCACCTTCAACCGTCCGGCGGTAATGAATGCGCTGGATGCCGATACCATCCACGGTTTTTGTGCGGCAGCTGAACGTGCGGCAGCGGATGAGGCGGCGCGTGTGGTCGTGCTCTGCGGCGCAGGTCCGGCATTTGTTGCCGGGGGTGATGTCGCGATGTTTGCGCGTAACCTTCCCGCGATGGCGACACTGGTGCCGGAACTCGCGGATGCACTCAATCGCGGCATCCTCGCATTGCGCCGCGCACCGAAACCGGTGATTGCTTCAGTGCATGGCGCAGTGGCCGGCGCCGGTTTCAGCATCATGCTGGCCTGCGATCTGGTGCTGGCCGCAGAGGACACCCGGTTCTCCTTGGCCTATGCGCGCATCGGTGCCAGTCCCGACGGTGGTGCGACCTGCTTCCTGCCGCGGCTGGCCGGTTATCAGCGGGCAATGGAATTGATGCTGCTCGCCGACGTGGTTGATGCGGCGGCGCTCGAACGTTGCGGCGTGATCAATCGCATCGTCGCCCCCGCGGATCTTGTGACAGAAACTACAAAGCTCGCGCAGCGATTGGCAACAGGGCCGGTAAAAGCCTATGCCGAGACCAAGGCGCTGGCCAACCGCGCGCTGTTGCAGCAACTGCCAGCCCATCTCGAAGCTGAAGCGCAGGCTTTTGCGCGCTGTGCCGGCAGCGCCGATTTTGCCGAGGGCGTGACGGCATTCACGATGAAACGCAAACCGCTGTTCAAAGGAGTTTGAATAATGACCACATTGCGCGGCAAAACCCTGTTCATTACCGGCGCCAGCCGCGGCATCGGCCGCGAGATCGCACTGCGCTGTGCGCGCGACGGCGCCAATATCGTGGTCACCGCAAAATCCGCAACACCGCATCCGAAGCTGCCGGGGACGATACATAGCGTTGCGGAAGAGGTTGTGGCTGCAGGTGGCCAGGCTTTGCCCATCCAGCTGGATGTGCGTGATGACGCGGCCATCACAGCAGCCGTGCAGCAGGCGGCGGCACACTTCGGCAGCATCGACATCCTCGTCAATAATGCAAGCGCCATCCAGCTCAGCAATACGCTGGAAACGCCGGCCAAACGTTTCGACCTGATGTTCGGCGTCAATGTGCGCGGTACTTTTCTGTGTTCGCAGGCCTGTGTGCCGTTTCTGGCGAAGGCTGCCAATCCGCACATTCTCAATCTTGCGCCGCCGCTGGGCATGAAGGCGGAATGGTTCCAGGGCCACGTCGCCTACACCATGGCCAAGTACGGCATGAGCATGTGCACGCTGGGCATGTCCGGCGAATTCCGCGCGCAGGGCATTGCTGTGAATTCATTATGGCCAGCCACCACCATTGCGACAGCGGCTATCGAGGTCAATTTTCCCGCCGCCATACTGAAGGCCAGCCGCAAACCCGATATCATGGCCGACGCGGCATATGCGATTTTCAGCCGCGACAGCCGCAGCGCAACCGGCCATTTCTATATCGACGAAGCCGTGCTGCGGGAGGAGGGCATCACCGATTTCGGGCATTACGCAGTGACCCCGGGGAGCAAGCTCCAGCGGGATCTGTTCCTCGACTGACCGGTTGCAGCCTGGAGGACAAAAAATGAATAATAACAATGATGTATCGCATGTCGTGAGCATGGTGGAGGCGGTTACGCTGGATGGCCTGTTCCGCGAGCGGGTGCAACGTACGCCCGACCTCGTCGCGTACAAGGCTTACAGCGACCAACACCGCAACTGGCGCGATTACACCTGGAGCGAAATGAATCGCCAGGTCGCGCGCTGGCAGGCGGCAATGGAAAAAGACGGACTGCAGCCTGGCGACCGTGTTGCCGTGATGCTGCGCAACTCACCCGAATGGGTGATGTTTGACCAGGCGGCGCTGGGTCTCGGACTGGTGGTCGTTCCGCTGTATACCCAGGACCGCGCCGACAACGTGGCCTACATTCTCGACAATTCCGGCTGCAAGGTGTTGCTGATTGAGGGGGATGAACATTGGCAATTGCTGCGTGATGTGGCGGGCACTTTGAGAGGCGTCACCCGTTTTCTGACGGTCAATCCGCTGCAATATGCGGCGGAGGACAAACGTCTGCAATGGATCGGCGACTGGTTGCCGGCAGACGGTGGTGCGACGCGGCATGTGGCCCGCGCCGGCAACACGCTTGCAACCGTGGTCTACACTTCGGGAACAACAGGGCGTCCCAAGGGCGTGATGCTGTCGCATGACAACATCCTGTCCAACACCGCAGCCTGCCTGAAGGTGCTGGTGACCGGGCACGACGACATCTTCATGTCTTTTCTGCCGCTGTCGCATACCTTCGAACGCACCTGCGGTTATTACCTGACGATGATGTCGGGTTCGACCACCGCCTATGCGCGGTCGATACCGCAACTGGCCGAAGACCTACAGGCGATCAAGCCGACGATGCTCATTTCGGTACCGCGGATTTATGAACGCATCTGGGGGGCGATCCGCGCCAAACTCGACGAAGGTCCGCCGTTGCGCAAGAAGCTGTTTATGTTTGCCGCCGAAACAGGTTACGCGCGTTTTGAGCATGCGCAGGGACGCGGGCCGTGGCAGCCGTCATTCCTGCTCTGGCCCTTGCTGCACAAGCTGGTCGCAGCAAAAGTGCTGGCGCGGCTCGGCGGCCGACTGCGTTATGCCTTGTCGGGCGGTGCAGCATTGCCGCCTAACATTTCGCGCATATTCATTGGCCTGGGCCTGCCTATTCTTCAGGGTTATGGCCTGACCGAGACCAGCCCCGTCGCCTGCGCCAATCCGCCGTGGAGCAACATTCCGGCATCGGTCGGCCTGCCGCTCCTGGGTGTCGAAGTGAAAATCGGTGACAGGAATGCGGTGATGATCAAGGGGCCCAACGTGATGATGGGCTACTGGAACAACGAGGAAGCCACACGCGCGATGATCCAGGATGACGGCTGGCTCAATTCCGGAGATACCGGCCGCATCGGTGAACTCGGACATGTCTTCATTACCGGTCGCCTGAAGGAAATCATCGTGTTGTCGAACGGTGAGAAAGTGCCGCCCAATGACATGGAAGCCGCAATTGCCCGGGATCCCCTCTTTGAGCAGGTCATCCTGCTTGGTGAAGGCAAGCCTTACCTGACGGTGATGACGGTGTTGAACGCCGATCAGTGGCGCAAGCTGGCTGCCGATTCCGGCATCGACGCTGGTAATGAGGCGATGCTGCGAACCGAGCAGGCAGAGCAACTGGTATTGCGTCGTGTTGCAGCGCAGATCACGGAGTTTCCGGGCTATGCACAGGTGCGCCGCGTCACTGCGACGCTGGAGCCGTGGACCGTTGAAAACGGGTTGATGACGCCGACGATGAAACTGCGCCGCGCTAAGGTCATGGAGAAATTCAATGCCGAAATTGATGGCATGTACGCCGGGCATTGAGGATTGGAGAATGAGGATTGAGGGGCGATGACTATTGAGGCCACCCTGCTGCCTGCAGGCAAGGAGCCGACGCTGCGCGTCATTCCGATGCCTTCGGATGCCAGCCATACCGGCGACATTTTCGGCGGCTGGATCATGTCGCAGGTGGATCTCGCCGGGAGCATACCGGCCGTTCGCCTGGCGAAAGGGCGGGTGGCCACCATTGCCGTGAACTCTTTCACCTTCAAGCAGCCTGTGTTTGTCGGTGATGTTGTCAGTTTTTATGCCGAAGTCGTCAAGGTCGGCCGCACGTCCATTACTGTTGACGTCACCGTCTATGCCCAGCGCAGGCCGGAGCGTGAGGAATGCGTCAAGGTCACCGAGGCCGTGCTGACCTATGTCGCTGTGGACAATGATCGCCGTCCGCGTGTGGTATCAGTGCAACAGTAAATCCCCTGCGGCTGAGCGCGCAGCCGCTGCGAGGGGTAACATGGCTCAAAATTTCATCTGCAGTTCAACGCAGTGTTTAACGTCACCCGGATTGGAGGGGATCATGGTCAAGTTGAACAAACGTCTGTCTTCAGCGGCTGTTGCGCTGGCTTTATCCAGCATGGCAGGCGCCGTCTGGGCCGGCGGTTTCGGCATCGGCACACAAAGCGGCAGCGGCACCGGCAATGCATTTGCCGGCGGAGCGGCAGCTGCGGACGATGCCAGCGTGGCCTGGTCCAATCCGGCGGCAATGGCTGCATTGCCCTCCGGCAAACAGTTCACGGCAGCCGGTCACATTCTGGTGCCGTCATTCAAGTTTTCCAACGCGGGATCCACGGGTGCGTTTGCCGCGCCAGGCACCGGTGACGGCGGCGATGGTGGTGGTGTGCATGTTGTGCCGAATATTTTCTACACGATGGACATCAATCCGATGCTGCGCTTCGGATTTGCGGTCAACGCACCGTTCGGGCTTGCCACTGAATACGAGCCGGGATGGCGCGGCCAACTGACCGGCATCGAGTCCGAGATCAAGACGGTGAATCTGAACCCGTCGATTGCCTACAAGCTGGGGGAAAAATCCTCCATCGGCGTCGGTGTCAGCCTGCAGAAGATCGATGCAACGCTGACCGGCTTTGCCGGCGCTCCCGGCGTGCTGACGATCGAAGGTGATGACATCGGTTTTGGTTTTAACCTGGGTTATTTCGTGCAGGCTACGCCCAGCACGCAGTTCGGCATGACTTATCGTTCGAAGGTGGCTTACGAGCTGGAAGGCAGCGCGATGTTCTCGGTCGCAGCGGCGGGCAACGGGTCCGTCCGTGCCGACATCACAATGCCGGACTCGGCCTCGTTCAGCGTGCTCAGCAAGATCGATTCGAAGTGGGAAGTGATGGCCGACCTGACCTATACCGGCTGGAGCAAGATCAAGCGCCTGGACATCATCCGTACTTCTGGCGCGGCGGCTGGCGCGACTCTCACTTCGCTGGTGTTCAACTGGAAAGATACGCTGCGCTACGGCGTTGGCGCCAACTACAAGATGGATGACAAGACCAAGCTGCGTTTTGGCCTTGCCTTCGATGAGACGCCGACCAATGACATCGATCGCACACCGCGCCTGCCCGATCAGGATCGCACCTGGGTGGCGTTGGGCGTTCAATACAAGCCGAACAAGCAGGGCACCCTGGAAGTGGCTTATGCCCACGAGTTCGTCAAAGACTCAACGGTTTCCGCCACGCCGAATCCCGCGGTTGGCCGCCTTAACGGCACCTTCAGCAACAAGGCCGATATTCTGTCAGTGCAGTACTCGCATCGTTTCTGATGCGTTGCGTCATCCGGGAAAGCGGCCTGCGGGCCGCTTTTTTTCACGGTTGATTCATTGAATCGCCGCCAGTGGTCCGCCGGCCCAGGTGCTAGAATCGATTGACGCATCAAGGAGCTCCAGCCATGTCTCAATCCCCCCTCGTGGTGCGCAAGGTCGCCGTTCTCGGCGCCGGCGTCATGGGTGCGCAGATTGCCGCCCACCTGATCAACGCGCGCGTGCCGGTCATGCTGTTTGAACTGGCAGCGAAAGAGGGCGACCCCAACGGCAATGTGCTCAAGGCCATCGCCAATCTCAAAAAGCTCGAGCCTTCGCCGCTGGCGACCAAGGACTGCGCCGACCTGATCGAGCCTGCGAACTACGACCAGCATCTTGAATCGCTGCGCGACTGCGACATTGTCATCGAGGCCATCTCCGAACGCATGGACTGGAAGGCTGACCTGTATCGCAAGGTTGCGCCTCATCTCGGCGAACACACTATTTTTGCCAGCAACACCTCGGGCCTGTCGATCAACCGGCTGGCGGCGTCATTCCCGGAACAGCAACGGCCGCGTTTCTGCGGTGTGCATTTTTTCAATCCGCCGCGTTACATGCATCTGGTTGAACTGATTGCCTGCGACGGCACCGATGCGGGCATTCTCGATGAACTGGAACGGTTTCTGGTCACCACGCTGGGTAAAGGCGTGGTGCGTGCGAAAGACACCCCCAACTTCATTGCCAACCGGGTCGGTGTGTTCTCGATGCTGGCCACCATCCATCACGCCGAGCGCCTCGGCATCGGTTTTGATACCGTCGATGCGCTGACCGGTTCGCTGATCGGGCGGCCGCGCAGCGCAACCTTCCGCACCGCCGATGTCGTTGGTCTCGATACTTTTGCGCATGTCGTCAACACCATGCGCGACACGCTGCCCGATGACCCCTGGCACAAGTATTACGGCGTGCCGGCGTGGTTGCAGGGCTTGATTGACCAGGGTGCACTGGGTCAGAAGGCGCGCAAGGGCGTTTATCAGAAGGTCGGCCGTGACATCCACGTGCTGGATCTGAAATCCGGCGCCTATAGAAATGCCGACGGCAAGGCCGATGAGTCGGTTATCGAAATATTGAAGAACAAAAATGTCGCCGAACGTTTTGCCCAACTGCATGCTTCGGCGCATCCGCAGGCGCAGTTCATCTGGTCGATATTCCGCGACAGTTTCCATTACTGTGCACTGCATCTCGCATCGATCGCGCATAACGCGCGTGATCTGGATTTTGCGATTCGCTGGGGTTTCGGTTGGGATACCGGACCGTTCGAAATCTGGCAGTCGGCGGGCTGGCGGCAGATTGCCGACTGGATTGCCGAGGACATTGCCGCCGGTCGCGCGATGGTGAATGCACCGCTGCCGTCCTGGGCGCTCAATCCGTCGCGCACCGGCGTGCACCGGCCCGACGGTTCCTTTGCGCCGGTGCCCGATGCCTATCAGCCACGTTCGGCGCTGCCGGTTTACCGCCGGCAACCTTTCCCCGACAAGCTGGTCGGCGAGGAGCGGCGTTACGGCTCGACGATTTTCGAAACCGACGGCGTACGCTGCTGGCATACCGGCGATGACATCGCCATAGTCAGTTTCAAGAGCCGCATGCATGCCATCGGCGACGATGTGCTGGAAGGCGTGCAGCAGGCCATCGCCGAAGCGGAACGCAACTATGCCGGCCTGGTGATCTGGCAGACCGAAGCGCCGTTCTCGGTCGGCGCCAATCTGAAAAAAACACCGGCGGGAGGTGGTGAAAAACGCGCCGCACCGTCGGCGCTGGGCAAATTGTTCAAGAGCGTCAAACGCGAAGCCGAGTCCCTCGCATTAAAGGCGGCGCGACAGATCGGTGTGGCCGATCAGTTGATGGCCGGCAAACTCGCCGAAGTCGAACATCTGGTCGAACAGTTCCAGATCACCACGCAGATGCTCAAATATTCGATGGTGCCGACGGTCGCTGCAGTCGATGGCCTGGCGCTGGGCGGCGGCTGCGAGTTCATCATGCACTGCGACCGCGCGGTGGCGACGCTGGAAAGTTATATCGGTCTGGTTGAGGTCGGTGTTGGCCTGCTGCCCGCCGGCGGCGGCTGCAAGGAATTCGCGATGCGAGCTGCGGCGGAAGCCAAGGGCGGCGACATGTCGCCCTTCCTGCAGAAATATTTCAAGGCGGTGGCGATGGCGGAAGTCGGGCGCAGCGCTGAAAATGCGCGCGAGATCGGTTATCTGCGACCGACCGACCGTGTAGTGATGAACCGTTTCGAATTGCTGGAAATCGCCAAGTCGGAAGCACGTGCGATGGCCGCTGCCGGATACCGACCGCCGCTGCGCGCCAAGGCGATTCCGGTGCTGGGCCGCAGCGGAATTTCGACCATCCGTGCCTTTGTCGAAAATATGCACGCTGGCGCTTATATCTCCGAACACGACAAACTGATCGCGAGCAAAGTCGCGACCGTGATGTGCGGTGGCGACATCGAAGGCGGAAGCCTTGTTGATGAGCAGTGGTTCCTCGATCTGGAACGTCAGCACTTCATGGAACTGATCGCGACAGAAAAAACACAGGCCCGGATTGAGCATATGCTCAAGACGGGCAAGCCCCTCAGAAACTGAGGGGCTTGATGTTGGAGCAACATAGCCTCGATTTTCGGCGAAGACTAACCTTCAGGTTATGTCGTAGCCAAAAGACGCAGGCGCGCATCGAGCACATGCTCAAAAACGGCAAACCCCTAAGGAATTGAGATGAGGGAACTGACATGACCAAATCCCTGCAGGATGCCTATATCGTCGCTGCCACCCGTTCGCCGGTGGGCAAGGCACCGCGCGGCATGCTTAAAAACGTGCGTCCCGACGATCTGCTGGCCAATGTGCTGAAAAGCGCTGTCGCGCAGTGCCCGGGGCTGGATCTCCATGAGATCGGCGATGTCATTGCCGGCTGCGCGATGCCTGAAGGCGAGCAGGGCATGAACGTTGCCCGCATCGGCCTGCTGCTCGCAGGTTTCCCCGACACTGTGCCGGGCATGACGCTCAATCGTTTCTGTTCGTCGGGTCTGCAGGCCGTTGCCGATGCCGCGGCGCGCATCCGCCTTGGCGAAGCCGAGGTGATGATTGCCGCGGGCACTGAAAGCATGAGCATGGTGCCGATGGGCGGCAACAAGCCGAGTTTCAGTCCGTCGGTCTTTGCAAAGGATGAAAACGTCGCCATCGCCTACGGCATGGGCATCACCGCAGAACGCGTCGCCGAGCAATGGAAAGTCAGCCGCGAGGATCAGGATCTGTTTGCTGCGGAAAGCCATCGCCGCGCGGTATGGGCCAGCGATGGCGGCGAGTTCAAAAACGAGATCACGCCGTACGACATCAACGACCGTTTGCCCGACCTGAATACACGCGAAATTACCGTGAAGACCCGTCGCGCCGAACAGGACGAAGGTCCGCGCCGCGATACCTCCGTTGAAGCACTGGCGAAATTGAAACCGGCATTTGCCGCCAAAGGCAGCGTCACCGCCGGCAACAGTTCGCAGATGTCGGATGGTGCAGGCGCGGTGGTGTTGATGAGCGAAGCCGCCGTTAAACGCTACAACCTCAAACCGCTGGGCCGTTTTGTTGCTTATGCGGTAGCCGGTGTGCCGCCGGATGTGATGGGCATCGGCCCGGTCAAGGCGATTCCCAAGGTGCTGCAGCATGCCGGTATCAGCAAGGAGCAACTCGACTGGATCGAACTCAATGAAGCGTTTGCCGCGCAGTCACTGGCGGTGATCCGCGAACTTGGACTCGATCCTGCAAAAGTGAATCCGCTGGGTGGTGCGATTGCACTGGGTCATCCGCTGGGTGCGACCGGTGCGATCCGCGTGGCAACGTTGCTGCACGGCCTGCGCCGTCACAACAAGAAATACGGAATGGTCACCATGTGCATTGGCACTGGGATGGGTGCCGCGGGGGTATTTGAGGCTATATAAAAAGTTATTTAAAATCAATAACTTATATAGCAACCGCGATAGCGGTGTGCGGTTTCAGCCGGGTGTGTTGAGCGCCTTGATCACCGGCCCAGGCCGGTCGATGCCGAACCCCTGAGCGTGATCAACCCCGATTTCCCGCAGCTTGGCCAGCGTCCGTTCGTCTTCGACAAACTCGGCCACCGTCTGCATGCCCAGTTTGTTGCAGACGTTGACGATGGCCTTCAGTTTGGTCAGGTCCGCCGGCGTTTTGAACATGTTCTGAATGATCACGCCGTCGATTTTTACAAAATCCAGCCGCAATCCGCTCAGATTGGAGAATGACAGTTTCACACTGCCGAAGTCGTCGACGGTAAAGCGGCAGCCGGCCGGTTTCAGTGCAGCGATGAAATTGGCAACGTTATTGTGGTTGCTGATGGTTTCCAGTTCGCCGATTTCAAAACACAGCTGACGTGCGGGGAATTCGGAGTTTTTAAGTTCCTGTCGTACAAACCGCGCAAATTCCGGATTGATGATCGAGGCTTCCGAGAGGTTGATGGAGAACATCGGAATGTCCCATTGCGGATTCGCGAGTTTCTGCGCCATCGACCAGGCGATGACGTTGTGCACCACCCAGCGGTCGATGTCCTCGGTCATGCCGTAACGTTCCGCCATCGGAATGAATCCGCCGGGCGGCAGCAGATTGTCTTCCTCTTCACGCAGCCGCAGCAGGATCTCGTAACTGCCATGATCAAAGGGCAGCGGTTTCAGCGGCAGCACTTTCTGCGCAAACAGCAGGAATTCGTTGTGTTGCAGCGCACGCACCAGCTTGCTGCGCGGGTCGTCGCCGACCATCAACTGGTCGCTGATCGAATGCAGGTACATGGTCTCGCCGCTTTCGATGGTGATGGCGGCGTGCGGATCTGAATTCATGGTGGTGTTGCCATTTCCGTTGCCGTTGCCGCCGCTATGCGGCTCAGCCGGCAGGGCGGCACCGGGGGCAGTGTGCACGGGCAGCATCACGATATAAAACCCGATAGGGCGATCAGTTCCGGGCGGGTGCGGCACCTGCTTGATGGTGTATTTCTCCCCGTTATGCCATTTGAGCTGATACTCGACGCGTGTTCCGGTCAGCGTTTCGCGGCAGTGCGGCAGCATTTCCATATAGCTTGAGCTCATCACATCACGCAGCAACTGGCCTTCGATCCTGATCTCGGGGATACGGGTGATTTCGAGCGCGGCCTTGTTGTGGTCATGTATACGCAAATCGCGATCCACAAACAGGATCGGCAGCGGCAGCAGGTCATTGACCATGCGCATGCGCGCCTCGGTGGCGAGCATCGCGTCCTCGGAAATCTTGCGCCGCGCGGACTCTTTCTGCACTTGTTTGCGCAGCCGTTCCACTTGGCGCGTGCGGCGGATGATCAGCCACTCGGCCTTGGAGGCCTGGCTGGCCATCGACAGCACGGCGGCAAACAGGATGCCGCCAAGGAAAGCCAGCCACTGCAGATCGAACAGCGTGAAGTAGATGGTCGCGATGACCATGACGCCGAGTACGAGCGTGAGCAGCAGCGTCAATATGGTTTTGACGCCGCGTTTGCTCAGAAACAACGTAAGTTTGAACAGGAAATTCATCCCGCCCCTGACTCCTTGGGGCCGCCTGTAATTCAGACGGCCTTTATTAATTACATGTTGGGATAGTTCGGTCCGCCGCCGCCTTCCGGCGTCACCCACACGATGTTCTGGGTCGGATCCTTGATGTCGCAGGTCTTGCAGTGCACGCAGTTCTGCGCATTGATCTGCAGCCGCGGATTCGCCCCGTTGTCATCGCGCACGATTTCGTAGACGCCGGCCGGGCAGTAACGCTGCTCGGGCGCATCGTAGAGTTCAAGGTTGACGTTCACCGGCACCGACGCATCCTTCAACGTCAGGTGAATGGGTTGATCTTCATTGTGATTCACGTTCGAGATGAACACCGAAGACAGCCGGTCGAAGGTCAGCACGCCGTCGGGTTTCGGATAGCTGATCGGCGTGTATTCGGTTTTCGGGCGGATGCATTCGTGATCGGCGTGGTCGTGATGCAATGTCCATGGCGCCTTGCCGCGGAACACAACCTGGTCGATGCCGACCATCAGCGTGCCCATCCACAGGCCCTTGCTCATCCACGGCTTGAAGTTGCGCGCGCGGTGCAGCTCGTCATGCAGCCAGCTCGATTTGAACGATTCCGGATAGGCCGGCAGTTCAGGGGCAGGGGTTTCCGCAGCCAGTGCCGCGAAGGCCGCTTCCGCAGCGAGCATGCCTGACTTGATCGCGGCATGGCTGCCCTTGATGCGCGAGGCATTGAGAAAGCCAGCGTCATCACCGACGAGGCAGCCGCCGGGGAACACCAGCTTCGGCAGCGACTGCAGGCCGCCGGCGGCAATCGCGCGCGCGCCGTATGAAATGCGTTTGCCGCCCTCGAGAAATTTGCGGATTTCCGGATGTGTCTTGTAACGCTGGAATTCCTCGTACGGGCTCAGGTACGGATTCTTGTAGGCGAGACCTACGACATAACCGATGGCGACCTGGTTGTCTTCGAGGTGATACAGGAAGGAACCGCCGTAGGTGTCGCTCTCCAGCGGCCAACCCGCGGTGTGGATCACCAGCCCCGGCTGATGCAGTTCCGGCTTGATCTCCCACAGCTCTTTCAGGCCGATGCCGTAGACCTGCGGATCAACGCCGTCGCGCAGCTTGAATTTTTCCTGCAGCTGTTTGCCGAGATGACCGCGGCAGCCTTCGGCGAAGAAAGTGTATTTGGCATGCAGCTCCATGCCGACCTGATGCGCGTCGGTGGGCTGGCCGTCGCGGCCCATGCCCATGTCGCCGGTGGCAACGCCTTTGACGCGTCCGTCTTCATGAAACAAAACTTCCGCAGCTGCAAAGCCGGGGAAAATCTCCACGCCCAGCGCTTCGGCCTGCTGACCCAGCCAGCGCACGACGTTGCCGAGGCTGACGACATAGTTGCCGTGGTTCTGGAAACATTCCGGCAGCAGCGCCGACGGAATCTTGAATGCGCCGGTTTCGCTGAGGATCATGAATCGGTCTTCACTGACCGGCGCGTTGAGCGGCGCGTCTTTTTCTTTCCAGTCCGGAATCAGTTCATTCAACGCAATCGGGTCCATCACCGCGCCGGAGAGAATATGCGCGCCGACTTCAGAACCTTTTTCGAGCACGCAGACATTGACCTCGCGGCCCTGTTCAGCGGCCAGCTGTTTCAGGCGGATTGCCGCACCGAGACCGGCGGGACCGGCACCAACGATGACGACGTCATACTCCATGGCTTCGCGTTCGGCCATTACCCTCTCCATGTTGATGATTTATTGCGGGATTATACGCTGCTGACCCGGCTGTTCAGCGGATCAGCGAGGCGGCGGCAATGCCGCTGCGCACCGCGGCTTCGATGGTCGCCGGATAATCGCTGTCCACATAGTCGCCAGCCAGAAAAAAGCCGGGGCAGGGCGTTTGTGTCGATGGGCGAGCGAGACCCGGCGTGCAGCTAAAAGTCGCGCGTTTTTCGGCGATGACGCGATGCCAAAGCAGTTTTGGCAGTGTGCCGAAGGCTTTTTCGATATCGGCAACCACACGTCGGGCAAGGTTATCTTGGGCTTCACCGACATGTTCTTCCGAGGCGCTGATCACTGCGCCGATCAGGCCGCGCTGGCCACAGATGACCTCGCGATCAAACAGCCACTGCGCCGGACTGTTGGCGAGGCCGATCATCGGTGACGGCAGGGGAACTGCGCCGTCGAACTGCAGCCATACCGAATGAATGGGCTCGTATTGCAGCGCTTCGATCTGCTGCGTGGCGCTTTGCAGTTCTGCAATGTCCTTGAGCAGCGGCGACACGCGATGCGAGGCGACGGCGCAGATCACCTGATCGAATCGCCGGGCATTGCCATGCACATGAATATTGAAGCCATCGCCGTCGCGCGTGATGCGTTCAACCGTTGCACCGACTTCAACCTGTCCGCCGCAGGCGCGCACGTATTCGGCGGCCGGTTTCGGAAACAGCGCGGTAAGGTCGGTTCGCGCCAGCAGCAAATCGCTGGCTGCGCGACCCGCGCCGAGGCTGTCGCGCAGTACATTCAGGAAGACCTGCGCCGAGGCGCGCTGCATCGGCGTGTTGAGCGCAGCCACACACAAGGGTGCCCATAAATATTCAATTAAAACAACGGGTTGCTGATATTCCGCGAGCAAGGCCTCAACCGTGCAGTCATGCGCCAGTTGATATCGGCAAGCCTTCATCGCATTCATGAAGCGCGCTGCGGCGCGTTTGTGATCGAAGCTCAATCCCTTGGCGGTGAACAGCGCCCACGCCACATGTAGCGGCGCCGGCAGCTTCGGCGCGCGCAGATGAAACTGATTGTGGATCTGCAGGTCCAGCGGCAGACGCAAAAAAGAATCGCGCTTAGGGGCGACCTTGTCGATCAGTCGCAGCGTTTCCGAATAGGCCCCGATCAGGATATGCAGGCCGTTGTCGAGTGCCGTGTCATTGACCGTGACGCGGCGCGCGCGGCCGCCCAATGCGGGTGCCGCTTCAAACACCGTGACCGCAACACCGCGGCCGGCGAGTTCCACCGCCGCGGCCATGCCGGCGTAGCCGCCGCCGATGACGGCGACTGATGGCGTTGCTGAGTCAGTCATGAGGTGGTGAATGCGATCGCGTTTTGTTTTAACTCCCTCTCCCGCCTTGGGGCGGGAGAGGGTTGGGGTGAGGGTAGGGGCATCTGTTGCCCCTCACCCTAGCCCTCTCCCCGCAGGCGGGGCGAGGGGACAAGGTTTCAATGAGAGGATCGTCTAGTGATCAAGCCGCACGTTTCGCCGCCGCCGATTTACCCGCCCAGATTTGCGACGGCACGTTCACCAGGCCTTCGAAAATGCGGCGTGCAGTGCGCACCAGTGCCGCGCGGCGCAGTTCCTGTTTGCCGTTGCTGAAATCTGCATCCAGATCAATCAGGATCATCCCCGACGGG
Organism: Bordetella parapertussis; assembly: GCA_945862135.1. Lineage (GTDB taxonomy): Bacteria > Pseudomonadota > Gammaproteobacteria > Burkholderiales > SG8-41. The sequence continues at coordinate 27,213 of CAMAYE010000003.1, read as the reverse complement.
TGTTCAATCTTCACCATGCCCTGCGGCGCGGGTTTCAGCGGCGCAATCTCCGCGGCCAGCGTGCCGGGAATCGCACAGGCGGCGCTGATGCACACGGTGCCGGTGACCGGATGCGACTTGTGGCAGGTCTCGGGCACGAAATATCGCGAGCTGATCGTGCCGCCCTGGCGCGGCTTGGCGAGCAGGGCGATTTTCGGCACCACGTTTTTTGATACATCGCCCATGCCCATCAGCACACCGGCCTTGCGGCGAATGCCTTCCATGCGTTCCATCAGCGCGCGGTCGCTGTCGAGTTCGACGGCCGTTTCATAACCGGTCTTGCCCATGTCGGCGGCGCGCATCATCACGATCGGCATCGCGATATCCACGCAACTCACTTCCACGCCGTCGATCACGTCGCGCGGCTTGCCGGTCGGCAGCAGCTTGCCGGTGACTGCACCGATGGCTTCGCTGAAATTGATGCCTACTGGCGCTGCGGTGCCGGGCACGCCGTCGATCGACGCGTCACCTTCGTACTGCACCTGTTTGCCGGGCGTCTGCACGATGGCCTCGACCAGCGCGCCGGTGTTGACGCTGTGAATGCGCACCGTGGTTTCACCGTCCTGCGCCGGTACCAGGCCGGCATCGATGGCGAAGGGGCCGACGGCGACCAGCATGTTGCCGCAGGTCGGTTTGGTGTCGACAAACTTCTCGTGGATCTGCACCTGCGCGAAAAAATAATCGATGTCGGCGTCGGGGCGTTTGGATTTGCTGATCATCGCGACCTTGCTGGTCACCGAGTGCGAGCCGCCGATGCCGTCGACCTGGATTTCATGGGGGGAGCCCATGATGGCGAGCAGGACTTCGTCTCTGGTGGCGGGGTCGCTGGGGAGGTCATCCTGCAGCAGGAAGGGGCCTCTGGAGGTGCCGCCGCGCATGATGACGCAGGGGATTTTGGTTTGCATGTCGGGCTCACTGTAGTGCCGTGTTCGGAGGCGACATTATAGAGGGCGGTGGTGTGTGGATGTGCTGTGCGTCAAGGTCGCCGGGGGTGGCCCGGCGGCCAGTTACTTTCTCTTGCTTCGCTGTATGGACCGGACACATGGGTAACAGGTGTGCGGGGACATGGGTAACACTCACCGGGACGGTTATTACCCGGAGAGCAACCATGCCTTGGCAAACGAGGGACACCATGAGTCTGAAGCGGGAGTTTGTGGAATTGGCCCTTCAAGAAGGGTGCAACCGGAGGCAGCTGTGCGACCGATTTGGGATCAGCCCGAAGACCGGTTACAAGTGGCTGGAACGATACGTGAGCGCGGGCATTACTGGACTTGCGGAGCACAACCGAAGGCCAACTCGATCGCCCGGGCGAACACCGGAAACGGTTGAAGCTACGGTGATCGCGATACGCACAGCCCATCCGACCTGGGGTGGTCGCAAGATCAGTCGCCGGTTGGTGGATTTGGGGCAGCGCACCGTCGCACCGAGTACGGTGACCGGGATTCTGCGACGCCACCGATTGCTCCCGGATCGCGATGCGATCGGTCATGCCTGGCAACGGTTCGAACATGCCGAGCCCAATCAGTTGTGGCAAATCGACTTCAAGGGCTACTTTACGACGCCAGGCGGGCTGTGCCATCCGCTAACGCTGCTGGATGATCATTCGCGCTTCAACTTGCTCCTGCAGGCCTGCGGCAAGACCGATGCCAGGACGGTGCAGCCCCTGCTCAGTGACGCGTTCCGTCGCTACGGGATGCCGGTGCGCATCAATGCCGACAATGGCGCGCCGTGGGGCAGTCCCCGTGAGTATGGACATGGGCTGTCCCGCTTGAGTGTCTGGTTGATCCGGCTGGGCATTCGCATTAGCCACAGCCGCCCCGGGCACCCGCAAACCAACGGTAAGGAAGAGCGATTCCATCGCACGCTTAAGGCCGAAGTGCTCAATGGCCGCAGCTTTGCGGATTTGCGTGCCGCGCAAAGCGCCTTTGATCAATGGAGAACGTTCTACAACTGTGAGCGCCCCCACGACGCCCTTGGGCTTGCGGTTCCTGCTAGTCGCTACCAGCCCAGCCGACGCGACTTCTCAGAGGCCTTGCCAGCCATTGAATATGGCCCGAACGACCGGGTCTGCAACGTCAAATGGAACGGCGAAGTCCGCTTTGCCCGTCGCAAGCTCAAAGTGTCCAATGCTTTGAACGGAATGCCGATTGCATTCCGCGCAACGGCGACTGACAGCGTATTTGATGTCTATTTCTGTCATCACCGGTTCATGCGTCTTGATCTGAATAACTTCAACAACGCCAATACTGAATCGATTTAAAGTGTTACCCATGTCCCCGCACACCTGTTACCCATGTGTCCGGTCCATACACTTCGCCAAGAGAAAGTAACCAAAGAGAAGGCGACCCTCTTCACCGCCCCCTTCGGGGGTTCCCTGCGTTGCTCGCACAGTCGGGCGGCTGCCACCCAAGGTGACTTCCTTCGGGCGCGCAACTCGCTCTTGCCGCTGCGCGGCAAGGACTCAGACAGTCCTCACCGACGGCCCCCGGCTGTGCTGTGCTACTCGGCGGCTCGGAAGGGGGGTTATGGTCGGAACGGTGTTGAAGATGCTGAGAGTTTTGTGGCCAGCGACGGCTTCCCGACCTTTTCAAGCATACGTTTTGCTGACATCAATGCGAGTGGGCTTGAGATCGAGGGGCCCAGAATGATTTGGTGTACAAACTGTTCAAGTGTTACATCAATGCCTAGCTGTGCTGCAATTGGCTGAACTTTAAATTTTAGTTTTGGTTCAATCCCTCGTTTTCCTACAGAGTAGTGCAGCATGCTTTCTAGCTTTTTTTCGAAGTCGAATTCTCTAAGATATAAAGCCCTCCATTCGCGCTCTTCTTTAAAACCGTGATGCTTTGTAAAAATGGCTTCGGTCTTAAGGCGATTGAATATCATGTATGCGGCAAGGTCTAGCATTTGGTCAGGGATATGATTTCTTGATAAAAGCTTTGCGAATTCCTCAAGTTTTTCGTTTATTGTTCTTTTTCTTTCTTCTTTCGAGGCATAGCGCACGTAATGAATGGTTAGGGGCGATCCATTAACGTGATTTAGTTTTGATGTGTCAAAAATGATTGCTGCGCCATTTCCGTTGCCTCCATACCCCCTCCACATTGATAGCAGGCCATCCGGCATGCTTTCGTCGTGCTTTGATAAGCAAAATACATACGTATCAAATAAATGCGTGTTCTGTATCAAATTTTTGATACAAGAGGTTGAATGCATTTTGAATAATTTCATAGCGTTTAGGTGATTGACAGGCCAGCTTAATGGCATCGTTCTCGCGAAATGCTGTAAGCCCTTCAATCATCCCAACCCGAAGCTCTTCCCAGTCGTTCATGTATAACGGGTTGGTGAACCAGATCTCATCGTCCTCCATTATTCGCGCAAGATTCTCTATGGAGGTGTAATGGGCTAGTAATGGCCGGTTGTTTGGGAAGCTTTCGGGTGTTTGTAAGTCATCCCATAAAGACGTGAACAATTTGTGGATTTCTTCAATTGTTATGGTCATATGAGTTTGATATAGGAATATTCGATTGTTTTGATGTTAATTTACTTTTGCCCCAGAAACCTGCACCACCTTCGCCCAAAGCTTCGCTTCCTTTTCGATAAGTTTCGCGAACTGTTCTGATGTCCCGCCCACCGGATCAGTCCCCAGTTGTTTCAAGCGCGCTGCCGTCGCCGGCGTATTCATCGCCTTCAGTGCGGCGCCGTGCAGCGTGGCGATGATGGCTTTGGGCGTTTTGGCCGGGACGAGGATGCCGTACCAGGTATCGGTGGCGTAGCCGGGGACGGTTTCGCCGATGGTCGGAATGTCCTGGGGGGCGATCATGTGAATCACTTTGCTGGGAAATTACTCGGCGGCGTATGCGGCAGTGGTGACTGTGAGCAGGGCGGCTGCGACGACTTTAAGGGCGTGGTTCAAGAGATCTCCGGTGTCATTTTGATTTTGGCTTGTTTGTTTTTGGGGGTACGGATGGCTTCAGCCCCAGTTGCGCTTTGATGATTTTTTCGATTTCTTCGGCATTTTCCCGGCTGGCCGCTTTCAGCAACTGGATGTGCTGGTTGTTTCCCGTTACCGCCATGACGACAAAGGAGATGATGTTCTTGCTACGTCTGGTTTTCTTGAAGCGTAGCGCCATCGTGTTGTACACCAGGCGTATATCACTGATTTCAAATTTCTTTTTACCCGGCCAGGGCAAAGGGCCGTTGCTGATGACGATTCTGGGGGCGCGGATTTCGACGCGCGTGCGATTGATGCCGCAGGCCAGTGCGATGTAACAAAGTGATCCTGCTGCGATCAGCCCCGGCAGGATAAGCCAAGGGCCTGGCCTTGAGCCGATGCCCGGCCACAGCTGAACCGCGAATGCAGACAGCAGATCAAACACCAGATAAATGCCGATGGCGCCGGCAATCAGCGCAGGGGTGCTGAACCATTTGGCGGTGATGTCAACACCGTCAGGTCGTTGGACGATGGTTGGTTCGGAGTCCCATGCCATACGCAGCGCCCCTCAATCAATGTTTTGCAAGCAGCTAGCCTTTGACCGGCTTCAGTTTGCCGCAGTCGTTCGACAGCCATTTGCCCTGCGCATCCATGGTCATGTTTTCGGTCTTGCCTTTGACCTGTGCGGTGGTTTTCATTTTCATGGTGTAGGACTCGGGGTTGTGCAGCGTGACTTCGCCTTCACCGGTGGCCGGCGGTTTGGTACAGGTGAATTTGAATTTGGTGGTGTTGCCGCTTTTCTGCAGGGTTTCCTGTTTGCAGTCGCCCTGTTGTGCGGGCGGCTCGTTGCGCGCGGCCATTTCCCTGCTGATGCAGACGCGCACGGACATGTTGCCGCCGGAGCCGATGCCTGCGCCGGGTGACATGCCGACGCCTTGGTCGGCCATCATTTTTTCCATTTGTTTGCGCTGTTCGGGCGGCATCGCGGCGAGCTGCTTCTGCATCTCGACCTGCGCCGCGGCCATCTTGGCGCCCATGTCGCCGCTGCCGCCCATTTTGTTCTGGATTTCCCAGAGGCCGGGTTTCATGGTTTGTTGTGCGGCGGCGGGTGCGGCAATCAGGACTAGGCCGGCGCAGGCAATGGCGATCAGGGATTTGTTCATGGCGGTTCCAGTCCGTTCGATGTTGAAGGAATGGCCGCATTCTAGACCTGATCGGGCCAGTGCTCTGTTACCGGATGGCTATCGCGTGCGCGGCTTATCCGGTGGAGAGTTTCAGGCGAACATCGACTTCGCGGTCGACGAATTGCCACTCGGGCGAGGCGCGCAGCGCAACCAGCAGTTCGTTGAAGGCGCCGGTGTCGGTGGGGGCGAATTCAAACCAGGTGATGAAGTCGAAGGGTTCGTGGCCGCCGAGGTCGCGACAGTGGTGCAAGCGCCGCGCGATGGCGGGCAGGTATTTGAGGCCGATGGCGATGTGCTGCGATTGTTCTTCGAGGATGTGGCGGCGTTCGTCCTGTGTCATCGCCCACCAGGCGGCGTTCTTGCGGATGGGGATCAGCGCGGCATGGGTGGCCTGCGTGCGTCCCAGACCTTCCTGCCGGGCAGCCAGTGCGATTTTTTCAGCGCGGGTCACGTAACGCTCGTTGCTGGTGATGCCGCGCAGTGACCACCGGCCCGGTTCAGCTTGATCGTCGGCGGCCTCGGCGGCGACGGCGAGGCGCGGGGCCCACGGCAAAGGGTCGCCGCAGATGCAGGTGCTGCGTTCAACAATCCAGGGCCCGGCCTGGCCGGCGATGAAGTGGAACAGGCGAGAGGTGGCGGTTGCTGTGGTCATGACGCACTCCGGTGATCGGGGCTGAAGCAATTGCTCGTTGAAATTGAGTCGGTCAAGTGGCGCCGGACTTACATGCAGAATCCGTGCCGGTTGTCGCCGGTGATCCAATGCAACGTGAATCGCTGTGTACGGGCTACAAAAAAGCCTATTTAAATCATAAATTTATCGACGGAGACTCGGGCTGTGGACTGTGCGCTTCGGTGATGGATATTCCGCGGTATCCTGCTGCCACCCGCGCACCGTCAGCGTGCGCCCAAAAACAACAATGCATTCAAGGAGAGGTTCATGGTTCAAGCCGCGACCATCGCAATCCAGCAGAACGTACCGGAGTTGAATTACAAGGTGGTGCCGGACATTTTCCGGATGCCGGAGGGCGTGAACTTCGGGCCCTGTTCGGCGGTGGCGGTGCGCGCCAACGGCAATATTCTGGTGTTCAGCCGCAATGAACATGCGCTGATGGAGTTCAATCCGCAGGGCATGTATCTGCGTTCGCTGGGCCGCGGCGTGTTCGAGAATCCGCACGGCCTGCGGCTGGATGCAGAGGGCAATATCTGGACCACGGATACCGTCGCGCATATCGTCGTGAAGATGAATGCCGAAGGCCGCATCCTGATGGTGTTGGGTGTGAAGGGACGTGCGACGGAGTGGCATCAGGCGGGGCATCTGCGTTGCTTCAATGAGCCCAATGACATCGCCTTCGGACCGAAGGGTGAGTTCTATGTGACGCAGGGCCACGGCAAGGGCGAATCGCGCGTGCTGAAGTTCGATGCTGACGGTACCTTCCTCACCACCTGGGGCGGCGAGGGCAAGGAAGCTGGCCAGTTCAACCAGCCGCATGCGGTGCTGGTCGATCCGAAAGGGCAGGTCATCATTGCCGACCGTTCCAACCAGCGGCTGCAGGTCTTCGATGCCGACGGAAAATTCCTGCGCGAGAAGGCGCATCCGGGCACGCCCTGCGGGCTGTGCCTGATGAGCGACAGCAAACACATCATGATGGCGCACGGTCATACCGGCCGCATCATGAAGCTCGACCTCGAACTCAATCTGCTCGCTGCGACCGGTGGCCAGGGCAAGGGCCCGAACCAGTACGGCGAAGCGCATTACCTCGCGCTGGATGCTCAGGACAATATCTATGTCGCAGATTCACTGAACTGGAACGTGCAGAAGCTGGTGAAGAATTCCTGAGCATTGTTAGTGACTGATCCCCTCTCCCCGCCGTCTGGCGGGGAGAGGGTTAGGGTGAGGGGTGACCGCAATGGTGTGTCCAGCCCCTCACCCCAACCCTGCTCCGCTTCAAGTGTGCCCTTGTCTCCCCATGAGAGCATGGGGAGGGGGGGTGGTAAACCATAACTTATTGATTTAATTTAATAATTTAAAGATTTCCGTCTTCGGCAATTTTGACTACATCATCGTCGGTGCCGGCAGCGCCGGCTGCGTGCTGGCGAACCGACTGTCTGCTGATCCGACGGTTTCGGTGCTGCTGATCGAGGCGGGCGGCAACGATGACTGGATGTGGATCCGCAGTCCCGTTGGTTATCTCTATTGCATCGGCAATCCGCGCACGGACTGGTGTTACAAGACCGTTGCCGAGGCCGGACTCAATGGCCGTGCCATCAACTATCCGCGCGGCCGCGTGATCGGCGGCTCATCGTCGATCAACGCAATGCTTTATCTGCGCGGCCAGGCGCGGGATTACGACGAGTGGGCGCAGCTCACGGGTGATGAAAGCTGGTCGTGGGCGCAGGTGCTGCCGGTGTTCATGCAAAGCGAGGATTACTGGCGTGGCGCCGATGAAAAACACGGCACGGGCGGCGAACTGCGTGTGGAAACGCCGCGAGTGCAGTGGGACATCATCGATGCCTTCAAAAACGCTGCCATTGAATGCGGCATACCGGCGACCGATGATTTCAACCGAGGCAACAACGAAGGCGTGTCGCGTTTTGAAGTCACGCAGAAAAGCGGCGTGCGCTGGAGTGCGGCGCGGGCTTTTCTGGATCCGGCGCGATCAAGATCCAACCTCACGGTGGTGACGGATGCGCTGGTGCATCGCGTGACCTTTGAGGGTCAACGCGCAACGGGCGTGGAGTTTTTGCGCAATGGTGTGGTTGAGCAGGTGATGGCGCGGCGCGACACGATTCTTTCGGCTGGTGCCATCGGCAGTCCGCAGATCCTGCAACTCTCGGGTATTGGTCCGGCGGCCTTGTTGCAGCAGCACGACATCCCGGTAGTGGCGGATCTGCCGGTGGGCGAGAATCTGCAGGACCATCTGCAGTTGCGACTCGCCTTCCGGGTGAAGAACGCGGTGACGCTGAATACCATGCTCGATTCGTGGTGGGCGAAAGCGAATATGGCGCTGGAATATGCGTTCAAACGCACCGGTCCGCTGACGATGCCGCCGTCGCAGTTGGGCGCCTTCGCCAAATCCAATCCGGCGCAGGCGACGCCGAACCTGGAATATCATGTGCAGCCGATTTCGCTGGACCGTTTTGGTGAACCGCCGCACAAATTCCCGGCTTTCACGGCTAGCGTATGCAATATCCGGCCGACGTCGCGCGGTTCGGTGCGTATTAGCTCGAATGATCCGTGTGCGCAGCCGGCGATTGCGCCAAACTATCTGGCAACGGAAGAGGATCGCAGGGGGGCCATCGAGGCGATCCGGCTGACGCGGCGCATCGTCAATGAGTCTGCTGCCCTGAAGCCTTATGCGCCGGAAGAGTTCATGCCGGGCCCGCAGTTTCAATCAGAGGCGGAACTGGTGCAGGCCGCCGGACAAATCGGGACGACGATTTTTCATCCGGTCGGTACCTGCAAAATGGGGCGCGCGAATGATGCAACGGCAGTGGTTGATACGCAGTTGCGGGTGCGCGGCATTCAGGGCTTGCGGGTGATTGATGCGTCGGTGATGCCGACGATCACTTCAGGCAATACCAACGCACCGGTGATGATGATTGCGGAGCGGGGAGCAGGGATTTTGAGGCGTGGCTGAGGGGCGTAGCTACAAAGTGTTGCGGGTGGCTGGTTACGAATAAACATTCTGAGGAGAACAGCGTGAATACAATTAAATCGATTGCGTGTGTTGTTGTGGCGGGATTTGTGTTGGCCAGCGGGATGGCTTTTGCGCAGGGAACGTGGAAACCGGAGCGCAATATCGAGATTGTCGTCGGTTCCAGCGCCGGTACCGGCACTGACCGCACGGCGCGACTGATCCAGAAAATCTGGCAGGACCAGAAAGCGCTGCCGGTCACTGCGACGGTGATCAACAAGCCGGGTGGCGGCGGAGCGGTGAGCTGGGCCTATCTTTCGCCGAAGGCGGGGGACGGCCATTTCCTGCTGGTGACTTCGTACAATCTGGTCACCAACAACATTACCGGGCGCAGCACGCTGTCCCATAACGACTTCACGCTGATTTCGCTGCTGATCAGCGAATACATCGGTTTTGCGGTGCGTCCGGAATCGCCTTACCAGTCGCTGGCCGAACTGGTGAAGGCGATGCGCGAGAATCCTGATGCGGTGTCTTTCGGTATTTCGAGCAGCGCGGGCGGCGCCAACCACATTGCCGTGGGCCTGCTGGCCAAGGCGGCCGGTGTGGATGTCAAAAAGCTCAAGGTCGTGATTTTCAACGGCGGCGGTGAGTCGTTGGCGGCGACTTTGGGCGGCCACGTCACGGTCTGGGTCAATTCGGCGGCATCGATCGCCAAGCCCTATGCCGCGGGAACGGTGCGGCCGCTGGCGATTTCGTCGCCGCAGCGACTGCCCGGTGCGCTGGCCAACCTGCCGACGACCAAGGAAGCCGGTTTCCCGACGGTGGCCGACAACTGGCGGCTGGTGATCGCGCCCAAGGGCCTCAGCACGGCGCAAGTGGCTTATTGGGACAACGCCTTCAAGACCCTGGCCCAGAGCAAGGAATGGAACGAAGATCTGGCCACGGCGCAGATGACCAACAGCTACCGCAGCAGCGCCGAGACGACGAAATACATTGCCGGGGAATATGGGGAGATCAAGGAGATCCTGACCGAGTTGGGGCTGGCCAAGTCGGCGAAGTAGGCGGCGAATGTGTAACAAGCTGTAACAGGGCGGCCGGTGTCGCCCTGTTGCGACGCTGATAATTTTCAGGAAAGTAGGCGTAACTGCCTGTTTTCGTTTACTATTCGCGCCACGCGATTGAACCAGTCAGAGGTATTGCCGGGCATTACTGCTTAATGTGGTGAATCCAGGTGTCAACCAATCAGCTGTCAGCGCGTTTTTCGGTTCCAGTGGCTGTAATCCAGCTACCGTGTTCCAAACTTAATTAATGAGGAATTTAAAATGAACAAACTTTTCGCCGCCATTATCGCCGCCGCTTTCGCCGCTGTTAGCTTTGGTGCCATCGCCGCCAAGCACGAAGAAGGCATGAAGAAAGATGCACCGAAAGCCGAGAAAAAGGCTGACGCCAAGAAAGAAATGAAAAAAGACGAGAAAAAAGCCGACAAGAAGTAATTCTTCTCAGCTTGTAAAAGGCAGGGCTCAGGCCCTGCCTTTTTTCATTTTTGAACCGTGATTTCTGAACCGTATTTCTGAGCTGTATATGGATTTGAACCGATTGTCCCGATTTCTGCTGCTGGCCTTAGTGCTGGCAAACACCCCGGTCTTTGCCGCACCCTATCGCCCGACTGACGCAGCCACGGTTCTGGAGCGGCTGCCGATGAACAAAGGGGATGAGCGCTCGCGGGCGTTGGCTGCGGATCGCGCCCGGCTGGCTGCGGCGCCGCGTGATCCCGTATTGGCGATGAAAGTAGCGAGCGCCTATTACGCACTGGCCGGTGCCGAAGGTGATCCCCGTTACATCGGTTATGCAGAGGCTGCGTTGGCGCCCTGGGCTGCCGATCAGAATGCGCCGGCAGACATCCTCTATATGCGCGGCAAGCTTTTGCAATGGCGCCATGAATATGCGCCGGCGCTGGAACTGTTTGCGCGGGCGCTGCAGCGCGAGCCCGGACATTACGAAACGCTGAGCGGCCGTTCTGCGGTGCTGACTGTACTGGCCGACTACGCCGCGGCGCGGCGCGACTGCGAAGCCATGCGCGAGCGCGAAAAAGAACTCTACTGGTCCAGTTGTCTGGCCTATATCGACGGCCAGACTGGGCAGGCGGCTGCAGCGGAGCGACAGCTGACTGATCTGCTGGCGCGCGATGCCGGCAACAGCCCTGAAGGCCAGTTGTGGTTGCTGACGCGCATGGCGGACCTGGCAACCCGCCTCGGGCGCACTGCCGATGCCGAACGTTACTATCGCCGTGCCTTGTCGCTCGGCATTACCAGTCAGTACCTGCTGTCGAATTACGGTGATTTCCTGATCGATCAGGGGCGTCCCGCCGAAGCGGTGGCGTTGTTGCGCGACTGGGTGCGTTCCGATGTGTTGCTGCTGCGTCTGACGCTGGCAGCCAAGGCAACAGGCATCCCGGAATTCAAGACTTATGCGCAGACGCTGCGCGAACGTTTTGCCGCAGCGGCGATGCGCGGCGACACGCTGCACCGTCAGGAAGAATCGCGGTTCCAGTTGTCAGTGGAAGGCAACAAGAACCGTGCACTGGAACTGGCCGTGGCGAACTGGGCGATCCAGCGTGAACCCTACGATGCACGCATCCTGCTCGAAGCTGCGGTCGCTGCGGGGCGTCGTGACGCTGCGCAACCCGTGCTCGACTGGCTGGCACAGTCGAGACATGAGGATCCGCAGCTTGCGGCCCTGGTCAAGGCCTTGCCCGGGGTGCGGCCATGAAGCGGATTATTTGCGCATTGCTGCTGATGGCGCTGTCCGCAGTGGCGCAGGCACACAAACCGAGCGACAGCTACCTCGTCATCAAGGCTGAGTCAGGGCGCATCGAAGGGCAGTGGGATATCGCTTTGCGCGACCTGGAATATGCCATCGGCCTTGATGCCGACGGCAATGGCGAAATCACCTGGGGCGAACTGTCGGCGCGGTACAAGGAACTGGCTTCGTACGCGCTGGCGCGGCTGCAGATTACTTCGGGAGATACCGCCTGTGCGATGCAGGCCACCGATCATCTGGTTGATCAGCACAGTGACGGGGCCTATGCCGTGATCCGTTTTGGCGGTGATTGTGCAGCGGCCGGCGCGCTGAAAATCCGTTACGGGCTGTTCTTCGAACTGGATCCGACGCATCGCGGCCTCACGCGGATCGAGGCGGGCGGTGTGACGCAGACGGCCGTCTTCGGACCGGAGCGCGCGGAGCAGACCTTCAATCTGGCGAAGCCATCTCTGCTGGAGCAGATCGTCGCCTATGTGCGCGAGGGTGTGTGGCACATCTGGATCGGCTTTGACCATGTGCTGTTCCTGCTGTCGCTGCTGCTGCCCGCCGTATGGCAGCGCACAGGCGGGCGCTGGTCACCGGCCCCGCGGTTTGCACCGGCTTTCTGGGAAGTGCTGAAGGTTGTCACGGCATTTACGGTTGCACATTCGATCACGCTGAGCCTCGCGGCGCTGGAGCTGATTGCATTGCCGTCGCGCCTGGTGGAATCGGTGATCGCCGCTTCAGTGATACTGGCGGCGTTGAATAACCTGTTTCCGCTGGTCAGCGACCGCCGCTGGGCGATGGCCTTCGGTTTCGGATTGATCCACGGTTTCGGTTTTGCATCAGTGCTGACCGATCTCGGGTTGCCGCGCGACGCGCTGATATCGTCGCTGTTCGGCTTCAATGTTGGCGTCGAGTTGGGGCAACTGGCCATCGTTGCCGTGTTTCTGCCGCTGGCTTTCGCACTGCGCGGTACGAAGTTCTACTCGCGAATCGTGTTTACCGGTGGTTCGATCACCGTGGCGCTTTTGGCCGCGGTGTGGCTGGCCGAACGCGCGCTGGATATCGAGCTGCTGCCCTGATCTCTCAGGTTGGTTTTTCGTCCGGGTTTTTCATGCGGTTGAGGACATAACCGGTCATGCCCGAGGCGAGTTCGTGTTCGCCGATGAACACCCGGTCAGGGCGGTCACTCTTCAACAGTTCGGCTTCCTCGTCGCTGTGGGTGAGAACGATGATCTCGATCGACGGATTGAGCTGGTGTGCGGTGTCGATCATGCGCTGCGCCCGCGCCGAGTCCGACATGGCGATGACCATTATCCTTGCCCGCGCGACATGCGCCTGGATCAGCACGGCCGGTTCTGCCGCATCTCCTGACACGGCGGGAATGCCACGGTTGCGCAGGGTTTCTACGGTTTCACGGTTCTGTTCGGCGACCACCACGGCGATGCCTTCCTTGGACAATGCGTTGGCGATGCGCCGTCCGACGCGGCCGTGACCGACGATCAGCACATGGTCGGTGAGCAGGCTTGCGTCGGTGCTGTCGGGAAGGGTTGCCAGCGGATCGGTGCGTCGCTGCATCACTCGCGCGGCATCAGAGCGTGACTGTATCCATTTACACAGTGGGTCGATGACACTGAACACCAGCGGGTTGAGTGCGATGGAGATCACTGCGCCGGCGAGAATCAGGTTCTGGCCTTCGATCGGCAGCAGTTTGAGTGTGACGCCGAGTCCGGCAAGGATGAATGAAAATTCGCCGATCTGTGCGAGGCTGGCGGAGACGGTCAGTGCTGTATTCAGTGGGTAGCGGAAGGCGAGAACGATGGCAAATGCCGCCAGTGATTTGCCGATGATGATGATGGCCACCACGATGAGTACATGCAGCGGGTTGTCGATCAGCATGCGCGGATCGAACAGCATGCCGACCGAGACAAAAAACAGCACGGCGAAGGCGTCGCGCAGCGGCAGTGATTCTTCGGCGGCGCGATGGCTCAGTTCGGATTCGCGCAGGACCATGCCGGCGAAAAACGCGCCCAGTGCAAACGAAACGCCGAACAGTGCGGCGGCGCCATAGGCGATGCCGAGCGCAGCGGCAATCACGCACAGCGTGAACAGTTCGCGTGAGGCGGTGCGTGCGACCTGCCACAGTATCCACGGAAACAGGCGCCGACCGACGACCAGCATCAGCACGACAAAGATCGCGACCTGGCCCAGCGTATAACCGATGGTTTTCAGCAGGTCGGTGGTGTTCACGCTGTTACCGCTGCCGCCCAATACGCCGGCCAGCGGCGGCAGCAGCACCAGCGCCAGCACCATGACCAGATCTTCCACCACCAACCAGCCGACGGCGATGCGACCGTTCATCGAGTCCATCGCGCCACGGCTTTCCAGTGCTTTGAGCAGCACCACGGTGCTGGCGACCGACAAGGCGAGGCCGAACACGAGACCTGCGCCGATGGACCAGCCCCAGAAATGCGCGACGGCCATGCCGAGCAGGGTGGCGACGGCAATCTGCACGACTGCGCCGGGCAGCGCAATTTTGCGCACGGACAGCAAGTCGTCAACCGAGAGATGCAGGCCGACGCCGAACATCAGCAGCATGACGCCGATTTCGGCGAGCTGGCCGGCCAATTCCATGTCGGCGACGAAACCCGGTGTGTGCGGGCCGATCAGCATGCCGGCGATCAGGTAGCCGACGAGCGGCGGCAGTTTCAGTCGCGCGGCAAGGAGGCCGAAGACCAGCGCCAGCCCGAAGGCCGCTGCGATGGTGGTGATCAGGTTGATGCTATGGGGCAAGTGTCATGTCTCCGGTGGATACCGGTACATAACATACTGCGGTGTCGGTTGTGCTGGTGTGTGCTGGTTGCTCAGCCGAGACCGAGCCAGAGATACAGACCGAGTCCGGCGCCGACGATGGCGATGACGGCATTGAGGAAGATGCCGATGTGGATATCGTAGCGGTCAGGAATTTCGACGGGACGCAGCGTATCCAGTACGCGTTTGTGCTGCATGGCGGAGTAGGCCGAAAGAATGGCGCCGAACAGGATCAGCGCGATGCCGAACAGAAATGAGCCTTGCCGATGAAAGAACTGCATTTCGCGGCGGCCGACCAGTTGCAGGAACAGGCCGAAGCGTTCGACCAGGAATCCAAAGGCCATCAGCGACAGGGTGGTGCGGTTCCACGCCAGCAAAGTGCGTTCGGCGGCAAAAAGGACGCGTGGATCGTTGAGGTCGGACATTTTGGGATCTCCGTCAATTAACATTGTCAATCACAACATATTAATTAACTAATTGAAAATAAACAATAATTTAATTGCGACTGGTGTCGTGCAGTTCCTGACTGTCCAGCGGGGCCTGTCCCCGTTCGGTCATGCCGTAATCGCGAATGACGCCAGCCACGCGGAGCCGGTAATTGCGAAAAATGCCATTGCGTCCGCTGGTTTGTGCTTCACGATGCTGTTCCAG
The DNA here is from genome assembly GCA_945862135.1 of Bordetella parapertussis. GTDB lineage: Bacteria > Pseudomonadota > Gammaproteobacteria > Burkholderiales > SG8-41. The sequence continues at coordinate 12,163 of CAMAYE010000003.1, read as the reverse complement.
CTGACGCCAGCGAGCAACCGCGGCTTCATCCCGGAACACCGACAGCGACAGGATTTTTCCCGGTTCGCTGAGGCTTTCGAAACGCTCGATCGAAATGAAACCGTCGACTTGTTCCAACAGCGGACGCAGGCCGGCGGCAATGTCGAGGTATTCCTGCTTGCGGTCAGCCTCGGGCCACACTTCGAAAATGACTGCAATCACCGGTGCTGGTTCCGTCAGAAGGCGAAGCGGCGCATGCCGCCATCGACCGGAATCACGGTTCCGGTGATGTAGCTGCCGTGGGGCGAGGCGAGGAATACGGCCATGGCGGCGATTTCTTCGGGTTCGCCGTAGCGGCCGACCGGAATTTCATTCTTTTCTTCATGGGCACGAAACTCGGGTGAATATTTGCGGCGGATCTGTTCACTCATGATGCGGCCGGGTGCAAGGCAGTTCACCGTGATGCCGTGTTTGCCGACTTCACGCGACAGTCCTTTGGACCATCCATGAATTGCGGCCTTGGCCGGCGTTGCGGCGAGCAGTGAGTCTGGCTCCGATTTGCCGGAGAGGTTGATCACTCGGCCCCATTTGTTTTTGATCATGTCGGGCAATACGGCATGGGTCAGCTGGCGCACGCGAACGAAGTTGAGGGTCATCACGCTTTCCCACTCTTCCTCGGGGGCGTCGACCGGAATCTTCGGTCGACTGCCGCCGGCGCTGTTGACGAGGATGTCGACGTGGCCGAGCGCAGCGCGTGCGGCGTCGGCGAGTTTCTGCGGTGCGCCGTCCTGCATGATGTCGATTTCGACGATGGCGGGGGCGATGCCGCCGGAGGCTGTGATTTCTTTCGCCAGTTCTTCGAGCAGGTTTTTACGGCGTGCGGCGATGCAGAGCTTGACCCCTTCCGCGGCGAGCATTTTGGCGATGCAGCGGCCGATGCCCTGGCTGGTGCCGGTGACGAGTGCGGTTTTGTCTTTGAGATTCAGTTCCATCGATGTTGTCCTCTGTTATCCCTTGATCCAGGTCTTGAATGCAATCCACAGCTTGCGTGCTGGCGGCAACGAAGTGCGGTGTGTCAGTACGCGGCAGCCATCGGCGCGGATTTCGTCGAGCAGGGTACGATAAATCGCCGCCATGATGATGCCCGGCAGTTGCGGTTTGCGGTCGGCTGCAGGCAGCTTTGCGAAGGCGGCGTCATAGGTAGCCTGTGCGCGTTCGACCTGAAGTGTCATCAACTGGCGGAAGGCGTCGCTGGCCTGGATGTTCGCGCTGACGTGCACAATCTGGGAAGCCTCGATGTTTGCTACGGCGAGTTCATCGAGCGGCAGATAGACGCGGTTGCGGCGAGCGTCTTCACCGACGTCGCGAATGATATTGGTCAGCTGGAAGGCGAGGCCGAGCTCGGCGGCGTAGTCCAGGGTGTGTTCGTCGCTGTAGCCGAAGATGCGTGCCGACATCAGCCCCACCACGCCTGCAACGCGATGGCAATACAGCTTCAGCGTTTCGAAGTCCGGGTAACGGTTGTAATCGAGATCCATGGCCATGCCGTCGATGACCGTCATCAACAGGTCTTCGGTGATGGCGAATTCCCCTACGACATCGGCCAGTGCGCGCGCCACAGGATGCTGAGCCTTGCCGGTATATATCCGTTTGACTTCGTCGCGCCACCAAAGGAGTTTGGTGCGGGCGACGCCGACGTCACTGCATTCGTCGACGACATCATCGACTTCGCGGCAAAAGGCATACAGTGCAGTGATCGCGCGCCGCCGTTCCGGCGGCAGGAACAGGAAGCTGTAATAGAAGCTGGAGCCGCTGCCGGAGGCCTTGTCCTGGCAATACTGATGAGAATCGATCATGACATCAGCGAGCGGTAGAGCATCAGCGCCCAGTCGGGTTTGGTCAGCACCGGGCGGTGACGGAATACATCACCGCGCACGGCGGTGATTTTTTCAAGGATGCGGTCGCCGCCGGCGATGATCATGCGCATCTCCAGTCCGATGCGGCCTTTCAGGATACGGCCGAGCGGCCGTCCGGAATACAGCAGTTCACGCGTGCGCCGCACTTCGAAATTCATCAGATCCTGCCATGTGCCGCCGCAATCGCAGGCTGCGATCTGTGCTTCGGTGACGCCATGGCGCTGCATGTCGTTTTGCGGGAAATAGATGCGATCCTTTTTCCAGTCAATCGCCACGTCCTGCCAGAAGTTGATCAGTTGCAGGCTGGTGCAGATCGCATCGGAGTATTGCAGATTCTGTTCGCTTGCAGCCCCGTAGAGATACAGCAGCAGGCGGCCCACCGGGTTGGCGGAGCGGCGGCAGTAATCCAGCAAGCCGGCGTAATCCGCATAACGCTTGGTGGTGACATCCTGAGCGAAGGCTGACAGCAAATCATGGAATAACTGGATCGGCAAGCCGTGTTCACGAATGATGGCGGCGAGGTCTGCAAACCAAGGGATGCCCGGTGGCTCGTTGCGCTCAATGCGTTGCAGTTCGCGGCTGAAGGTCGCCAGCAGGGCGAGGCGCTCGGCGTCGGGCAGGTCGCCTTCGTCGGCAAAATCGTCCGATTCGCGGGCAAACCGGTAGATCAGCCCGACCGGGCGCCGCAGCCGATCCGGCAGCAAAATGGAAGCAACCGGGAAATTTTCGTAATGGTCGACGGCCACGGGGTGCGGAAAAGAGAGTTCCATCAAGGGCTTGGCTTATTTTTCAGGTGCAGATGCCAGCCTGGGGCCTTGTTCGGGAGCAATTATATTACAATCAAAGGGTTGCAAAAGACGCCGATACCGGCGGAGGCAGGCGTCAGAAGGCCCGGGCGCCGTTGTTGCAGCGCGAAAGTGGCGGAATTGGTAGACGCACCAGATTTAGGTTCTGGCGCCGAAAGGCGTGTGGGTTCGAGTCCCTCCTTTCGCACCAGGGCGCTACGGTTTAACTCAACAGGGAATTTTCGATGCAAGCGAATTTGGAAACGCTGGGTTCTCTCCAGCGCAAGCTGAACATTACCGTGCCTATGGCTGATATCGACAGCGAGGTTGAATCTCGCCTTAAGCGGCTGTCGCGCACCGTCAAACTGGCCGGATTCCGGCCCGGCAAGGTGCCGTTCAAAGTCGTGGTTCAGCAGTTCGGCCCGCAGGTCCGCCAGGAAGTTTTGGGCGATACCCTTCAGAAAAGCTTCGGTGATGCCGTTACACAACAGAACCTGCGTGTTGCCGGTTATCCGAAGTTCGATGCCGCACCGCCGGCTGATGGCGCCAGCGAGTTTCTCTACAGCGCAACCTTCGAGGTTTATCCGGAAGTGGTGGTGGGCGACATCACCAAGGCGAGCGTGACGCGGGCAACGCTGGATATATCGGAAGCCGAGATCGACAAGACGCTCGACATCATGCGCAAACAGCGCGTGAGTTACGAGGCGGTCGATCGTGCGGCGGAAAGCGGCGATCGTGTGACGATGGATTATGTCGGCACCATCGACGGTGTTGAGTTTGCAGGCGGCAAGGCGGCGGACCAGAGTGTGGTGCTCGGTGAGGGGCGTTTCCTGCCGGAGTTCGAAAAGAGTCTGCCGGGCATGAAGGCCGGTGATAGCAAGAAGTTCGATCTGAAGTTCCCTGACGATTATGCCGGCAAGGAGGTGGCGGGCAAGACGGCGGTGTTCGAGGTCAAGGTCAAGGCGGTGGCTGCTCCGCAGCTGCCGGCGATTGATGCGGAATTTGCGAAGAGCCTCGGCGTCGAGGATGGTGACATTGCCAAAATGCGTGCCGAAGTCCGCGGCAATCTGGAGCGTGAGGTCAAGGCCCGTCTGAAGGCGAAGACCAAGGAGCGCGTGATGGATGCGCTGCTGGCGGTCACGAATATTGAAGTGCCGAAGGCGCTGGTTGAAATGGAAATTGAACGCTTGCAGGGAATGGCCCGTCAGGATCTGGCTGCGCGCGGCATCCCGGTGAACGACAACATCCCGCTGCCTGCCGATATTTTCGAGAAACAGGCGCAGCGTCGTGTCAGCCTTGGCCTGATCCTTGGTGAAGTGGTGCGCGGAAACAATCTGCATGCCAAGCCGGAGCAGGTTCGGGCGGCCGTCGAGGAGCAGGCACAGAGTTACGAGCATCCGCAGGAAGTGGTGAAATGGTTTTACCAGTCGCAGGACCGTCTGCGTGAAATCGAGTCGGTGGTGCTTGAGGAGAACGTGGTGGCCTGGGCGCTGTCGACTGCGAAGGTTCAGGACGAAGCTGTGACGTTCGATGATCTGATGGGGAACGCAAAATGACGGGTTTCATTGAGCCGTACGCCATGCAGGAGCCGCAAGGCCTCGGAATGGTGCCGATGGTGATCGAGCAGAGCGGTCGGGGCGAGCGCGCCTATGACATCTATTCGCGCCTGCTGAAGGAACGTGTGGTGTTTCTGGTCGGTCCGGTCAATGACGTGACTGCCAACCTGATCATCGCCCAGTTGCTGTTCCTCGAGTCCGAGAATCCGGACAAGGACATCTCGTTCTACATCAATTCCCCCGGTGGCTCGGTGACGGCCGGCATGGCGATTTACGACACCATGCAGTTCATCAAGCCGGATGTGTCGACGCTTTGCGTCGGCCAGGCGGCGAGCATGGGCGCACTGCTGCTGACTGCGGGCGCCAATGGCAAGCGTTTCTGCCTGCCCAACTCACGGGTAATGATCCATCAGCCGATGGGCGGATTCCAGGGGCAGGCGTCGGATATCGAAATCCATGCCAAGGAAATCCTCTATCTGAAGGCCAAGTTGAATGCGATCCTCGCCAAACACTCGGGCAAGGATGTATCGGAGATCGAAAAAGACACTGATCGCGACAACTTCCTTTCCGCCGAGCAGGCGGTAAACTACGGTCTGGTCGATAAAGTGCTGAGTACCCGCACGGATGCGGCTGGCTGATTGACGGCAGGAATTGTTTTCAACGCGGATGGTCGAAGGTTAACGCTGCACAAAGCGCCAACAGTGGATAAAGGGTTGCAGGCATGACGGAAAAAGTGAGCGGTGAAAAGCTTCTGTACTGCTCGTTCTGCGGAAAGAGCCAGCACGAGGTCCGCAAACTCATCGCCGGGCCCTCGGTCTTCATCTGCGATGAATGCATTGAGCTGTGCAATGACATCATCCGCGAGGAAACGCAGGGCGGCGATGCCGCCAAGGGTGCCAAGTCCGATCTGCCGGTTCCGCATGAAATCCGCGACATCCTCAATCAGTATGTAATCGGTCAGGACGTCGCCAAGCGGATTCTTGCCGTCGCGGTTTATAACCACTACAAGCGGCTGCGCAACGTCGGCAAGACTGACGATGTCGAGCTGGCGAAGTCGAACATCCTGCTGGTCGGGCCGACCGGTTCGGGCAAGACGCTGCTGGCGCAGACGCTGGCACGCTTGCTGAATGTGCCATTTGTGATGGCCGATGCGACGACTCTGACCGAAGCCGGTTACGTCGGCGAGGATGTCGAGAACATCATCCAGAAGCTGCTGCAGAAGTGCGACTACGATGTCGAGAAAGCGCAGCGCGGTATTGTATATATCGACGAGATCGACAAGATTTCTCGCAAGTCGGACAACCCGTCGATTACCCGCGACGTATCGGGCGAGGGCGTGCAGCAGGCGCTGCTCAAGCTGATTGAAGGCACCACCGCCTCGGTGCCCCCGCAGGGTGGCCGCAAGCATCCGAATCAGGAATTCGTTCAGGTGGATACGACAAACATCCTGTTCATTTGCGGCGGTGCGTTCGATGGTCTCGACAAGGTGATTCGTGCGCGTTCCGAAAAAAGCGGCATCGGTTTCGGTGCGGACGTGCGCAGCAAGGACAATCGTCGCGACACCGCGATGGTGCTGCGCGATTGCCAGCCGGAAGACCTGATCAAGTTCGGCCTGATTCCGGAATTCGTAGGTCGTCTGCCGGTGGTGGCAACGCTGGCCGAGCTGGACGAGGCCGCGTTGATCGAAATCTTGACGCAGCCGAAAAACGCGCTGCTCAAGCAGTTCCAGAAAATGTTCAGTATGGAAGGCGTCGAGCTGGAAGTGCGCGAAGGCGCGTTGAAGGCGATTTCGCGCAAGGCGATGGAGCGCAAAACCGGCGCGCGTGGCCTGCGCTCGATTCTTGAGCACACGCTGCTGAACACGATGTTCGATCTGCCGTCGATGGAAAACGTCGTCAAGGTGGTTGTTGACGAAGGCACCATTACCAGCGACGCAGCCCCCTTGCTCATCTATTCGGACCAGCCCAAAGTTGCCGGATCATCCGTCTGACCGGAAGCGGGTGCTCCAGTCCCGCGCAGCAGTTCTGATATCCGGCAAGGACGGCACGGGAGCGGTTTCCCCGCTTTCGTGGGATGATTTGTGCGTGGCGCTTGATTTGCCGGCGCCCGCCCCAAGCTGCAATTATGTTGAAACTCTCAGGTGACCCCGATGAATGACCAAATCAGCAATGAAAACAGCAAGTTGGAGATGCCGCTCCTTCCCTTGAGGGATGTTGTGGTGTTCCCGCATATGGTCATTCCCCTTTTTGTGGGACGGCCGAAGTCGATTAAAGCCCTGGAAACTGCGATGGAAGCGGGCAAAAGCATCGTGCTGGTGGCGCAGAAATCTGCCGCAAAGGACGAGCCCTCGCCGGAAGACCTGTATGACGTCGGCAGTATTGCCAACATCCTGCAGATGCTGAAGCTGCCGGACGGCACCGTGAAGGTGCTGGTCGAAGGCAGCCAGCGTGCGCGCATCCACAGCATTGCAGATGTCAAAACGCACTTCACTGTGCAGGTGACACCGATCGCCAGTGAGCCGGACACAGACAGCGAAACCGAAGCCATGCGGCGGACGATGATTCAGCAGTTCGACCAGTATGTGAAGCTGAACAAGAAAATCCCCCCGGAAATCCTGACTTCACTCGCGGGTATCGACGAGGCGGGGCGGCTGGCCGACACTATCGCTGCGCATCTTCCGCTCAAGCTCGAGCAGAAGCAGGAAGTGCTGGAGATGATCAGCGTCAAGCAGCGCCTTGAACACCTGCTGAAGGTGGTCGAGGGTGAACTCGACATCCTGCAGGTCGAAAAGCGCATCCGCGGCCGCGTCAAGCGCCAAATGGAGAAGAGCCAGCGCGAGTATTACCTGAACGAGCAGGTGAAGGCGATCCAGAAGGAACTTGGCGAAACCGAGGAAGGTGCGGACATCGACGAGATCGAGAAAAAGATCCGTGCGGCACGCATGCCCAAGGATGCACGCAAGAAAGCCGATGCCGAGCTGAAAAAACTCAAGCTGATGTCACCGATGTCGGCCGAAGCCACTGTCGTGCGCAATTACATCGATGCGCTGATTGGCCTGCCGTGGCGCAAGAAGAGCAAGATCAGCACCGATCTCAAGCTGGCCGAGAAGGTGCTTGACGAGGATCACTATGGTCTGGAGAAGATCAAGGAACGCATCGTCGAATACCTAGCGGTGCAGCAGCGCGTCGACAAGCTGAAAGCGCCTATCCTGTGCCTCGTCGGCGCCCCCGGCGTCGGCAAGACTTCGCTCGGTCAGTCGATCGCCCGCGCGACCAACCGCAAGTTCATTCGCATGTCACTGGGCGGCGTGCGTGACGAGGCTGAAATCCGCGGCCATCGCCGGACATACATCGGTTCGATGCCCGGCAAGATTCTGCAGAACATGGCCAAGGTTGGTGTTCGTAACCCGTTGTTTTTGCTGGATGAAGTGGACAAGATGGGCATGGACTTCCGGGGCGACCCGGCATCTGCGCTGCTCGAAGTCCTCGATCCCGAGCAGAACAATACCTTTGTCGACCATTACGTCGAGGTCGAATACGACCTGTCGGACGTGATGTTCGTCGCCACGGCCAACACGTTGAACATCCCGCCGGCCTTGCTCGACCGGATGGAGATCATCCGGCTGTCGGGTTATACCGAAGACGAGAAGATTCACATCGCCGAGAACCACCTGCTGCCGAAGACCATGCAGAACCACGGCCTGAAGTCCGACGAACTGGTGGTGTCCGACAGCGCGTTGCGCGACATCGTGCGTTATTACACTCGCGAAGCCGGCGTGCGCAGCCTCGATCGTGAGGTGTCCAAGATCTGCCGCAAGGTGGTCAAGGAGTTGGTCAGCGGCGGCAAGGAGCGCAAGATCACGGTGAATGCACGCAATCTCGACAATTACCTCGGAGTGCGGCGTTACTCCTTCGGTATCGCCGAGAAGAAAAACCAGATCGGCCAGGTCAACGGTCTGGCGTGGACTGAAGTCGGCGGCGAACTGCTCTCGATCGAAGCGGCCACGATGGTCGGCAAAGGCAAGATGACGACTACCGGCAAGCTGGGTGAAGTGATGCAGGAGTCGGTGCAGGCGGCGATGTCGGTCGTGCGTGCGCGTTCACAGCGCCTCGGCATACATCCGGACTTCTACCAGAAGAACGACATTCACATTCACTTGCCGGAAGGCGCCACTCCGAAGGATGGTCCCAGTGCGGGCATCGGCCTGTGCACCGCGATGGTGTCGGTGCTGACGGGTATCCCGGTGCGTGCTGATGTTGCGATGACCGGCGAGATTACGCTGCGCGGTGAGGTCTTGCCGATCGGCGGTCTGAAAGAGAAACTCCTGGCGGCGCATCGTGGCGGTATCAAGACCGTGCTGATCCCGGAAGAAAACGTCAAGGATCTGAAAGAGATCCCGGACAATGTGAAGAACAAACTCGACATTCATCCGGTGAAATGGATCGATCAGGTGCTGGAACTGGCGTTGGAACGCAAACCTGAGGCATTGCCCGTCGAGGCTGCAGTTCCGGTGCCGCCTGCCGGAGAAGGTGCGACGCCGACGGCGATTAAACATTAACGCACCAAAGCTGGAAATCGGGGCCGGAGTGGGCTACAATCCGGCCCTTTGTTTCGCACGGTATTTGTAGGTGGAGATGCGGGGTGCTTAGCTCAGCTGGTAGAGCGTCGCCCTTACAAGGCGAATGTCGGCGGTTCGATCCCGTCAGCACCCACCAGCAGCATGCAGTAAAGCAGGGAACTGGAGTGGTAGTTCAGTTGGTTAGAATACCGGCCTGTCACGCCGGGGGTCGCGGGTTCGAGTCCCGTCCACTCCGCCAACATCAGAAAAAGGCGAACCCGGTTCGCCTTTTTTTTATTATCCGCGCTTCAAATACGGATCCTGGAGAGAGCCATGTACAATTTTGTATATAACAACAAACGCCTGATGCAGGTGATTTTGGCGCTGATCGTGCTGCCGTTTGCTTTTTTCGGGATTGACTCCTACTTCCAATCCGGTGCCGGCGGCGACACCATTGCCGTCGTTGGTGATTACAAGATTACCCAAAACGAGTTTTCCCAGTCATTGCGCGAGCGTCAGGAATCCCTGCAGCGGATGGCCGGCGGGCGTGTGGATTCGTCCATGCTGGACAGCAATGAGCTGCGCTTTGCCGTTCTCGACAATCTGGTGCAGCAGCGACTGATGTTTGAACGCGCCGCACGTGCTGGTCTGGTGATCACCGATCGCCAGATTCAGGACATCGTCGCCAATGTTGATGCGTTCAAGGTTGACGGCAGATTTTCTTATGAGCGTTATGAGGAATTGCTGAAGGCGCAGGGCATGACCCCGCTCATATTCGAGCAACGGGTTCGCCAGGATATGATTACCGAACAAGCAGCGCACCCCTACATGACTTCGACATTCGTATCCCGTGCTGAAGCGGCCAACCTGCTGCGCATCTCGGAGCAGCAGCGCGAGATCAGTTTCTTTACGCTGGCAACGGACCGTTTTTTGCCCCAGGCCAAACTTGAGGCGGATGCTGCAAAAAAATACTACGACAGCCATCAGGACGAGTTCCGCACCCCAGAGCAGGTGCGCGTAGAGTTTGTGGTTTTAAGCGGTGAAGGATTGCTGGCGCAGATTCAACCGCCGGCTGCCGACGTGCGCAAGGCCTATGAAGAGAATCTGAAGCGTTTCGAGGTGAAGGAGTCGCGTCAGGCCAGCCACATTCTGATCACGGCCGACGCTACTGCTGAAGGCAAAAAGAAGGCCAAAGCGAAGGCGGATGAAATCTATGCGCAGGTGAGCAAGAATCCGAAGGAATTCGCTGCGCTGGCCAAGCAGCATTCGCAGGATCCGGGTTCGGCAGCCAACGGTGGTGATCTGGGATTCTTCGAGCGTGGCTCGATGGTCAAGGCTTTTGATGATGCGGTGTTCTCGATGAAACCGGGTGATATTTCATCGCCACTTGAAACGGAGTTTGGTTATCACATCATCCGGCTGGCCGGCGTGCGTGCCGGGAAAGCGAAGTCGTTTGAAGAGGCGCGGCCTGAAATCGAATCAGAGCTGAAGAAACAACTGGCAAGCCGCAAGTTTGCCGAGCTGGCGGAGAGTTTCAGTAATGCCTTGTTTGAGCAGTCCGACAGCCTCAAGCCGGCGGCTGACCTGATCAAGGCCGCCCCGCAGAAAAGTGGCTGGATCTCGCGTACCGGCGCGGACAATGCCTTGCTGGGAAATCCGAAACTGCTGCAGGCTGTTTTTTCCGACGATGTGCTGAAAAACAAGCGCAATACCGAGGCCATCGAAGTCGGGCCGGGCGTATTGGTCGCGGCGCGGGTGCTTGAACATAAACCATCGGCGGTACAGCCCTTTGACCAGGTCAGTGCTGCGCTGACCAAGAAGCTGACTCTGCAGCAGGCCGGCCAGCTGGCGGCGCAGGAGGGGCGTGCGCGCCTCTCGGATCTGCGTGAAGGGAAAGATGCTGTAAAAGATGCTGCCAAGGGTGCGCAGATTGTCTGGAGCGCACCGCAACTGGCCAGCCGCGGCGATCCCAAAGGTTTGCCGGGGGAGGCGTTGCGCCAGGCGTTCAAGACCGATGTCAGCAAAGTACCGGCCTTTGCCGGAGTGGAAGTGGCTGGCGGCAACTACATGCTGATTCGAATCAGCAAGGTTCAGGAAGCGGCGGAAGGTGCCAAGGACAAGCAGAACGCCATCGCGCAGACTCTGCGTCAGGTGGCCGGGCAGGCTGAACTCGCGGCCTATCTGGCCAGCCTCAAGCAGAAATCAGAAGTGAAAATCCGCAAGGAGCTGGTCGAGAAGAAATCCTGACGACTTTTTGACCGTCAAATAAAAAGGGCGGCTTCGGGCCGCCCTTTTTCATTTGCATTGGCTGTGTTTCGTTAGTTATTCACGCATGCCGCCGACAGTGGTATTGAAACCGCTGTCAACGTAGGTGATCTCGCCGGTGATGCCCGCTGCCAAGTCGGAGAGAAGGAATGCGGCGGTGTTGCCTACGTCATCAATCGTGACATTTCGCCGCATCGGTGCGTTTTCCTCGACATACTTCAGGATCTTCCCGAAATCACCGATACCGGCTGCGGCCAGGGTTTTGATCGGTCCTGCCGAGATGCCATTGACCCGGATGCCCTTAGGGCCGAGGTTGGTGGCCAGATAACGCACGCAGGCTTCAAGACTGGCCTTGGCCAGGCCCATGACGTTGTAATGCGGTACAGTACGTATGGCGCCCAGGTAACTCAGCGTCAGCATGGCACCGGGGCGGCCGGCCATCAGCGGTGCTGCGCCTTTGGCCAGTGCGGCAAAACTGTAGCTGCTGATGTCGTGCGCCATCTTGAACGCATCGCGCGTCAGGCCGTCGAGAAATTCGCCTTTCAGTGCTTCGCGCGGTGCGAAGGCGATGGAATGCACAATCCCGTCCATATGGCCCCATTCCCGTTGCAGCGAATTGAACAGGGCGTCGATCTGATCATCCTGCGTGACGTCGCAGGGCAGTACCGGATTTTTGCCGAAATCGGAGGCTAGTTTTTCCACGCGTTCGCGAATGTCTTCGCCCTGGTAGGTAAACGCTAGTTGCGCGCCTTCGCGGTGCGCCGCCCTGGCGATGCCGTAGGCGATGGAGCGGTTGGACAGCAGGCCGGTGATCAGGATTTTTTTATCTTGCAGGAAAGCCATGGTGTTCCCTTACCGTAACGAATCGAATCAGACGCTTCGATTATAACCAGAAGATGCGGGCGCAAATATCGGCTACACTTTTGCGCGATGACTTCGCTCCGTTACGGCCTGCCGCTGATTTTGCCGCTGCTTGTTCTCGCCGTTGCCGCGGGTTGCAGCGGATCCCCGTGGAATGATCCCTATCCTGCGGCGGAAGCGAACACCAATACACTGTATTCATCGTTTTCCGAGCGGCCCAAGCATCTCGATCCGGTCCAGTCC
>CAMAYE010000002.1 GCA_945862135.1 Bordetella parapertussis | reverse complement strand
AACAGCAGGATCGCATCGGTATGCGGATCATCGACCAGCAGGCCGGCCAGCTCACCTACGCCGAGATCGGCTTCATTGCCGACCGAAATCAGTTTCGAGAAACCTAAGCCGCGGCCGAGGCCGCGCGACATCAGGCCGCCCATCATGCTGCCCGACTGCGAAACAATCGCCAGTCCGCCGGGGGTGATTTCAAGTTTTTCCAGTACGGCATTCACCGACAGCGCCAGATGCGTCTGCGTGCTCATCAGGCCGATGCAGTTCGGACCGACCAGCCGCGTGTTGCTGCCGCGGATGATCTCGTTCAGTTCCAGTTGTTTCTCGCGGCCTTCCGCGCCGGTTTCAGCGAAGCCGTCGCTGTACACCGTCACCACCGGGATTTTTTTCGCGACGCATTGCCTGACCGCTTCCGGTACGGCTTTGGCCGGCACCATCACAAAGGCGTGATCCACTTCACCGGGAATCGACGTGACGTCGGGATAGGCTTTGTCGCCGAAAATTTCCGCGCGCGCCGGATTCACCGGAATCAGCGTGCCCTTGTAGCCGTGGCGCCGGAGATAGCGCTGCGGGCGTGAAGTGTTTTTCTTTTCGTCGCTCGATGCGCCGATCAGTGCGATGGAGCGGGGATCAAATACGGCTTGATAGAGTTTTTGGTTGGACATGGCATTCAAGGTCAAAAGCGTTTGCCACAGAGGTCACAGTGGGCGCAGAGAAAACCCGATAAGCGCAAGCGCTGTTCAGGCCTTTTGTTTTTTGAAGTTCTCTGTGCTCTCTGTGACCTCTGTGGCTAAAAGGTTTTAGCTTTTCGGCGGACGTTGCGAGAACGAACGTTCGAAAATGCCTTCGGCAATGCGGTTCTTAAGAATCTCGATCGAGCCGCCGGCAATCATCCAGCCGCGGCATTTGCGGAAGCAGTACTCGACCAGCGACTCATCGGTGTAACCCATCCCGCCCATGATCTGCATCGCTTCATTGCAGATGTCGAAGCCGGCCTGATTGCAGAAGGCCTTGGCGATCGCGGTGTCATCCGCCGAGGGAATGCCGTTGTCGGCGTTCACTGCAGCCCGGTATAGCAGCAGCTGGCCGGCATCGAGCTTCATTTTCATGTCGGCGAATTTCCACTGCAGGCCCTGGAATTCGCACAACAGGCGACCGAACTGCTTGCGCTGCAGCGCCCATTCGCGGGCGATGTTGTAGGCATAGCGGCCGAAGGCCAGCGAACGCGCCGTGTTGCCGATGCGTTCGACGTTGAAGCCGGCGATCTGCTTCTTGAAGCCGCCTTCTTTCAGCATGACGTTTTCGGGGCCGACATAGACGTTGTCGAGATAGGTCTGAACCCACTCTTCACCGTTGAGGAACTTCGACGGCGCGCCTTGTTTGAATCCTTCGGCATCGCGCGGAATCAGCACCGAACCGATGCCGCCGACGCCGGGACCGAAACGCACGTAGGTCAGCATTACGTCAGCGTACGACGCGTGCGTCTGGAACACTTTCACACCGTTGATGCGGTAACCCTCGCCGTCGGGCGTGGCCGAGGTTTTCAGGTCAGTCACCGCAGAGCCCGCTTCCGGCTCGGTCATGCCGACGGTGATTACTGATTCACCGGCGAGAATCTTGTCGAGATAACGCTTTTTCTGGTCCTTGCTGCCGTACTCGGCGAGAACGCGCACCGGGCCGAAGTTGCCGGCCTGGATTACGTCGGCGCTGCGCGGGCAAACTGATGCGATGGTTTCGATGGCGATGATGGCGTCCATCAGTGAGCCGCCCTGGCCGCCGTCTTCTTCCTTCATCGTGATGCCCATCAGACCCTGTTCAGCCATCAGCTTGGCGACATCCCACGGGTGTTCTTCCTGATGTGCGCGCTTCAGCGCGCCGTCACGCAGATGGCGGTCGGCAAAACCGCGCACGGCGTCGCGGAACTGTTCCTGTTCGGGGGTAAAGTGGAAATCCATGATCTGAAATCGCAGGTTGGGGAAACACCGATTTTACCGCCCGACGCACTGTGAGTCAGTACATCGGACAGAATCCGTATCATGGATTATTGCAATAATTATGAAACCGCTTGCACGGCTTTTGCTGCCCAGACTCAGGGATACATCGCCCAGCCCGCGCGATCTGTTTCTGCGCGGAAGAAGTGCCCCTGCGTGGTCGTGACAAACAGGGTGGTCATGTCCGGACCGCCGAAACAGCAGTTGGTCGGACGGATCGCTGGTACCGGATGCGTTTCGAGTACGCGGCCGGTCGGTGAAAACACGTAAATCATCGGGCCCGCGCCGGCGACTTCCCAGCCTGCAGTGGCGACGATGTTGCCTTCCATATCCAGCGTCATCCCGTCGATGCCGCGATGGATGTCGCGGTAATCCTCGCCCCAGGTGAACAGCGTCTTGTACGGGCCGAGACTGCCGTCATCGCGGATCGGATAGGCACGCAACTCGCGCGCGATGCCCGCGGTGAAGCTGCTTTCCGCGACATACAGCGTGCTCTGGTCCTGCGACACCAGGATGCCATTGGGCTGCGTGGTATCGAACACTACACGGGTGATCGAATACGTGCCGTCCTTCTGCGGATCAAGACGGTAAACCGAGCGGTCTTCCAGTTCCTGCTTCTCCGTCTTGTCGATGTTGCCGTCGTTCCACGGATTGGTGAACCAGATGCGGCCCTTGCGATCAATTGCGAGATCGTTCGGCGTATTCAGGCGCTTGCCTTCAAACTTGTCGGCAATCACCACGTTTTTGCCGTCGGCATCAAAACGCATCACACTGCGCCCGCCCTGGCAGCAGCCGAACAGCCGGCCTTCGGCATCGAAGGCGAGGCCGTTGACGCGGTCCAGTCCGGTGCGCCATGGCGTGATGGCATTGGTCTTTGGATCGCAGCGGAAGATCGTGTTGGCGTGGATGTGGGTGAAATAAATGTACTCGCCATCCCACACCGGACCTTCGGTAATCGGCAGCCCGTCCGGCTTTTTCAGCAGCTCGAATGTCCACGCCATGACTATCCCTTTACGCTAAGGCCGTTCACCCTTCGACAGGCTCAGAGTGAACGGAACTTCTGCTTGCTTACGCCGTGAGCAGATTGCGCAGCTTGGTGATGTTGCCGACTTTTTCGATGTTCCACACCGCATCGCAAAGTTTGCGCGCGCGGGTAGCGCCGAGAATCGGCGCCATCAGGTGATAACACTTCTCGTCGACCTGGGCGCGGGTCATCGGGTTCTGCGCCGTGCCGAGCACCGCCTTGACGTGTTTATGCAGGGTTTTTCCGCTTTTCAGTTTCAGTTCGAGGATGCCCTGGCGTGACGGCAGCGCCGCGGTCAGTGCATCGTCGCCGAGCAGCGTGATGCGTTTGCGCAGATCGAGCACCTTCTTGTCGTTCATGCGCTTCTCGTCGTGCGAGGACTTGAAGGTGACGATGCCGTCGATCAGCATCACCGCGCACATATGCTGCATGCAGATGTCGGGCATGTTGCGGTTGTCGGTGGTGTTGGCGGCCTGGTGTGCGACACGGATCATCAGCTTCTCGACATCGGCTGCCTTGATCCCGTGTTCACGGATCAGTTCGAGCAGACCGTCGAGCGGCGCCTGGATCGGCGAGCCGACCGACCAGCGCTTGATGTTGGTGTTCATGATCTCGTAGACCTTGCCGAGATCCTTGATCAGGCGCTGCGGTTGCGGCTTGAGGCCGATGCGGCGGGTCTCGTCGTAGGCGACGTAGAAATTGCGCTCGCCGGAGAACACGTCTTCCACCGCAGTGAAACCCGAAGCGACCATCGAAGCCGCAGCGGTACCGTTGCGTGCCGGCATGCCGCCGAAGTCGAAGGCCTTTTCGATGTGTTCTTCATCGCGCATCCAGCACGAAATGCCCGAACACTGTTGCGCGGTGTACGAAAGCGCATGACGCATGCCGTTGTAATCCAGCCCTGCCAGCAGCGATGCCGCAGCAGCGGCGCCGAAGCCCGGGCCGAAGCTGTGCGTCGAGTGGCCGGCCTGACGGAAATCATAGGGATGCAGCGACAGATTGAGGCGGGCACAGAGGTCGTAACCGAGTGCCACGGCGCGCAGGAGCTGCGTGCCATTGGATTTTTCGCGTTCGCCCATCGCCAGCGCCGCCGGCACGATGGCACAGCCCGGGTGCGACAGCGATGCCGCATGTGAATCGTCGGTCTCGTCAGCGTGCGCGAGCATGCCGTTGATGTGTGCAGCCTGTTCAGCATTGGTGACGACTTTCGAGCCGATCACCAACGACTGCGGCGCACCGCCCAGGGTTTTTGCATAGGCAATCGCCTTGGTGCCCGGCAGCAGGCGCGAACCGGAAACCATCGCGGCGATGGTGTCGAGCACGTGATGTTTGGTTTTTTCCGCAACGTGTTTCGGCAGCGGCTTTTTCGCGGCATTGGCCATATACGTGGCCAGTGTCTTCATCAGCGGAGACACGGTTGTTTTGGAATTGGTTTTTGATTTCTTGCTCATGGCATCAGTACTCCGCCGTTGACGTGGATGGATTGACCGGTGATATAACGCGCGTCGGGTCCGCACAGCATGCGCACCATCGCCGCGATTTCCTGGGGCTGACCGCGTCGGCCGATCAGCGGCAGCGTCTTGCGATGATCCGGGCGCTCTGGCGCACCGGGCAGGCCGCGCACGGTGTCGATCGGGCCCGGCACCACACAGTTCACCGTAATGTTGTATTCAGCGAGGTCGTGAGCCACTGCCTTGGTCATTGCCGCGAGGCCGCCCTTGGCCGCGACCACGTGCGAACGGTGCAGCGCGCCCTTGTGGCCGGTCATGCCACCGGTATAGATCAGCGTGCCGCCGCCGGCCTTGATCAGATGCGGCAGCGCCGCCTGCGAAGAGAGGAAAGCGCCGTCGAGCACGGTCGAGATCACGCGCTTCCATTCAGTGAATGAAATTTTTTCGAACGGTGTCTCGGCGCGGATCGCCGCGTTGCTGACCACCATGTCGATGCGGCCGAACTGCTTGATGGTTTCATCCACCAGATGCTGGACCGCTTTCGGGTCGGTGACGTCGCCCATGCACAGTGCGGCTTTGCCGCCGGCCTTTTTGATCATCGCCACCGTTTCCTCGCCGGCTTCGCGCGAGGTGTTGGCATTGATCATCACCGACGCGCCGCCTGCCGCGAGTGCGCGGGAAATGGCGCGGCCGATATTGCGCGCGCCGCCGGTCACCAGTGCGACTTTGCCGGCGAGTTCATCGCCGGGCCGCATGCCGATCTCATATTCCATAAATATCCTTTAATTTCAACTAGTTAATGGTCATTAATTATTGTGCATACCCGATTCGCGCACCAGTTTGCCCCATTTGGCGATCTGTCCATTCAGATAGGTGGTGAATTCCTGCGGTGTCGTCCATGAGAGTTCGGCGCCCTGTGCGGCGGCGCGGTCCTTCATGTCAGCCAGCGTAGTGACGCGCCTCATTTCCTTTCCCAGGCGGTCGATGACGGTAGCCGGAGTGCCGCGCGGTACCATCACGCCATTCCAGGCGTTGACATCAAAGCCGGGCAGACCGGATTCAGCGACGGTCGGAATATCAGGCAGTGCCGCCGAACGTTTCGATGAACCGACGGCAATCGCGCGGGCACGCCCCCCCTTTACGAAGGGTAATGCGGCCGGCACTGACGCAAAGGTGAACTGCGTTTCTCCGGCAACGATTGAAGTGAGCTGCGCCCCCGTACCTTTATAGGGCACGTGCACGATATCGATCTTGGCCATTGATTTCAGCAGCTCGCCCGAAAGATGGGCGGTGGCGCCGGTGGTACCCGCAGCGTAATTGACCTTGCCCGGCCGCGCCTTGGCGTAAGCGATCAGCTCCTGCACGTTCTTGACCGGCAGGCTGTTATTGACCAGCAGCACGCCGGGGAACAGCGCGAACAGACTGACGCGCTCAAAGCTTTTCACGGTGTCGTACGGCAGCTTCTTGTGCAGGCTGGGCATCACCGAAAAGCTGGTGTGCGTATACAGAATGGTGTGACCGTCAGGCACAGCGCCGGCGACAATTTCCGCCGAAATCAGGCCGCCACCACCCGGGCGGTTGTCGATCACGACTTGATGGCCGAGGCCTTCGCCCATAGCCTGCGCCAGAAGGCGCGACATGATGTCGGTCGTGCCGCCGGGCGCGGAAATGACCACCATACGGATCGGTTTGTCGGGAAAGGCTGCAGCAGCGCTGCCAGCAGCCAAGGCCAGCGTGCAGGCGACGATGCGCGCGCATTGAAAAGACTTGATCATCGGGTGTTTCTCCTCGGGTAGGGCCGCCGCTGCAGGGTTCAGCAGGGTGACCGCTGGGGACCGGCTGATGAGTGTTGCCTTGTTGCGCGGGTCGGGCGATTCTAGCAGCCCTTTCCTGCACACGTGGCCGTGTGTCCGTACTGTAAAATATCGCTTTGTCAGAGCGCGATCATTCGATCATTGTCGGTCGCGCTCCTCCCTCATCCCCGGCCCTTCTCCCGCCGGGAGCAGGGAGTCAACTGCAGAAAATGGATTTCTCCATTTTCTGAATGACCGGGATTGAAGGGGCATGCAGTGAAAAAACCGCTGGTCGGCATCGTCATGGGCAGTCAGAGCGACTGGGATGTGATGCAGCATGCCGTCAACATGGTGCAGCAGTTCGGCGTGCCCTGCGAAGCCAAGGTGGTGTCCGCGCACCGCACCCCCGATCTGCTCTACAGCTATGCTGAACAAGCCGAAGCGCGCGGCCTGCAATGCATCATCGCCGGCGCCGGTGGCTCCGCACACCTGCCGGGCATGCTCGCCGCAAAAACCATTGTTCCCGTGCTCGGCGTTCCGGTCACTTCGCGCGCGCTGCAGGGCCTCGATTCATTGCTGTCCATCGTGCAGATGCCCAAAGGCATTCCTGTCGCCACCTTCGCTGTCGGAGAAGCCGGCGCGGCCAACGCCGGACTGTTTGCCGTGGCGACACTGGCGCGCAATGACGCCAGGCTCGCAAAAAAACTCGCCGCCTTCCGCAAGAAGCAGACGGCTTCGGTGCGTGCGATGAAACTGCCGGTGAAAAAATGAAGGGCTTAAAACCTTTTAGCCACAGAGGTCACAGAGGGCACAGAGAGTTTTCCGGAAAATCTCATTGCGTGTCTCTCAGTAGACAATGCGGCTTGCCACAGATCCGGATCCACCCGGGATTTTCTCTGTGTTCTCTGTGACCTCTGTGGCTGCCTTGGTCTTTTCGTCATGACCTTGGCCTTTTCCTCATGATTTTCCCCGACGCCATGCTCGGCATGCTCGGCGGCGGCCAGCTCGGTCGCATGTTCACGCTCGCCGCGCACAGCATGGGTTACCGCGTCACCGTGCTCGACCCCGATCCGCTGAGTCCCGCGGGCGCGGTGGCCGATGTACACCTCAAAGCAGCGTATCAGGATCGCGAAGCGCTTCAGCAACTCTCAGACAGTTGCGTTGCGGTCACCACCGAATTCGAAAACGTCCCCGCCGAAAGCCTGCGCTGGCTGGCCAGTCACTGCACGGTGCGTCCCGCCGGTGATGCGGTGGCCGTGGCACAGGACCGCATCCGCGAAAAAGCCTTTTTCCGCTCGTGCAATCTCGGCGTTGCCCCATACGCGGTCATTGAATGTGATTCCGATGCCGCGCAGGCGCCGGCGCATCTGTTTCCGGGCATCCTCAAACGCGCGCGTTTCGGATACGACGGCAAAGGCCAGATTCGTGTCGCCAATGTCGAAGAAGCGCGCAAGGCTTTCAAGGAACTGGGTAACGAATCCTGCGTACTCGAACAGCGTATTGCGCTCAAATGCGAAATTTCCGCAGTGGTCGCGCGCGGCGCTGACGGCATCGGCCGCAGTTTTCCGGTGTCGGAGAACCGCCATCGCAACGGCATCCTTGATATCAGCATCGTACCGGCACGGGTCAAGCCCGAACTGGCAAAACAGGCCGAAGAGTGGGCGCTGCGGACTGCCGACAAACTGAATTACTGCGGCGTGCTCGCCGTGGAATTTTTTGTCACCGAATCCGGCGAACTGCTGGTCAATGAAATGGCGCCGCGTCCGCACAACAGCGGCCACTACACCATCGACGCCTGCGTGACCTCGCAATACGAACAGCAGGTGCGCACACTCTGTGGCTTGCCGCTGGGCGACACCAAGCTCCTGTCGCCGGTGGTGATGGTCAATCTGCTCGGCGATGCCTGGCAGCAGGGTACGCCGCAATGGGACCGCGTGCTGAACTTGCCCGATGCCAAGCTGCATCTCTATGGCAAACATGAAGCGCGCGACGGCCGCAAGATGGGCCACTACACCGTACTCGACCACAGCGTCGAAGCCGCGCTGCAAAAAGCGCTGATTACGCGCGCAGCGTTATACCCAGACTGGAAAGACTGATCCGAAGATGAGCGACGCCCCGCTGTACAAGACTGATCTGAAAAGCCTGCCCTTCCTGCATCGCGGCAAGGTGCGCGACATCTACGCCGTCGGCGACGACAAGCTGCTGGTAGTGCAGAGCGACCGCCTCTCGGCTTTCGACGTCATCCTTGATGACCCGATTCCCGGCAAGGGCCGCGTGCTGACCGAGCTGTCCTACTTCTGGTTCGACAAGCTCAAGCACATCATCCCCAATCACCTGACCGGCATTGATCCCGCAACCGTGGTTGCGCCCGAAGAACGCGCACAGATCGCCGGCCGCGCGATGGTCGTGCACAAGTACAAGCCGCTGATGATTGAAGCGGTGGTGCGCGGCTACATCATCGGCTCCGGCTGGAGTGACTATCAGAAGACCGGCGCGGTCTGCGGCATCAAGCTGCCCGCTGGGCTGAAGCAGGCGGAAAAACTGGCGCAGCCGATTTTCACGCCGGCATCAAAAGCCCCCGCCGGCCAGCACGATGAAAACATCACCTACGACGAAGCGGTCGCCACCGTCGGCGCCAAACATGCGGCGCAGGTCAAGGAAGTGGCGATCCGGCTGTACAACGAAGCGGCGGTGTTTGCCGCGACGCGAGGCATCATCATTGCCGATACCAAATTCGAATTCGGCGAAGACGCCAAGGGCAACATCGTGCTGATCGATGAAGCGCTGACGCCGGACTCTTCGCGCTTCTGGCCTGCCGCTGAATACCGCACCGGCATCAGCCCGCCCAGCTTCGACAAGCAGTTCGTACGCGACTGGCTGGAAACCCAGCCCTGGGACAAGACGCCGCCCGCGCCGCGACTACCGGCTGAAGTGCTGAAAAAAACCGCGGAAAAGTACCGCGAAGCCCAGACCATGCTCTTAGGTAACTGAGATGAATGCTGAAGCCGGCAAACTGTTTACCGACGGCGCCAATGCCGACGGCACAAACGTGGTGACCACCGGCATCCTGCCCGACCGCGACATCGCCAAGCTGATTGAAGGCGGCCGCATCAGTGCCGAAGGCGGCGTTGATCCGTCACAAATCCAGCCGGCGAGCCTGGATTTGCGTCTCGGTGCAACTGCATGGCGCGTGCGCGCGAGTTTCCTGCCGGGAAAGTCATCGACGGTGCAGGCGAAAATCGACCGCCTGAAAATGCATCAGATCGACCTGACCAAACCGACTGTCCTGGAAAAGGGCTGCGTCTACATCGCCGAGCTGATGGAAGAACTGAAGCTGCCCGCCGATATCGCCGGGGCGGCCAATCCGAAAAGCTCCACTGGCCGACTCGACATTTTCACGCGCCTGATCACCGATGCCGGCGTGGAGTTTGAAGGCGTCGCCGCCGGTTACAAGGGCAAGCTGTATGTGGAAATCATGCCGCATACCTTCAGCGTCCTTGCACAACAAGGCACGCGCCTCAACCAGATCCGTTTCATGCGCGGCAATCCGCCGCCGTCCGACGCCAAACTCACCGAACTCGACCAGACACTGAAGCTGGTGTATTCCGATACTGACGGTCCGCAGCCGGCGATGATCAAGAACGGCCTGTGGGTGTCGGTTGATCTGGAAGGTGATTCCAGCAACGGCATCATCGGTTATCGCGCCAAACACCACGCGCCGTTGATCGACCTGTCAAAACTCAATCACTACGATCCGCTCGATTTCTGGGAACCGATTCAGCGCAACGCCGACCGTTCGCTGGTGCTGAACCCGGATGACTTCTACATCCTGGTGTCGCGCGAACGCGTACGCATCCCCAACAACTTCGCCGCGTCGATGGTGCCCTACGATCCGTCCGTCGGTGAATTCCGCATCCACTACGCCGGCTTTTTTGATCCCGGTTTCGGTTACGGTACCAACAACCTCAAAGGCGCACGCGCCGTGCTCGAAGTGCGTTCGCACGACGTGCCGTTCATGATCGAACACGGCCAGGACGTCGGTCGCCTGATCTACGAACGCCTGCTCGGTGAACCCGAAACGCTTTACGGTGTGAACATCGGTTCGAATTACCAGTCGCAGGGACTCAAGCTGTCGAAACAGTTCAAGCCGCTGGTGATGCTGGGTTAAACCCAAGATCTTTTGCCACAGAGGTCACAGAGGTCACAGAGAACACAGAGAAGGGCAAAACAGAAGGGCGAAACCCGGCGCTCTTCAGATGCAGCGTCTCTCGTTATCCTGTCAGCGGTGTTGTTGTTCCGGTTTTCTCTGTGCTCTCTGTGCTCTCTGTGCTCTCTGTGGCTGCTCTCATGTTTTATAAGTATTTGATTTTAATAATATTTTTAACACCCTGCGGCAGACTGCCAGCATGACCGTTTCCACCACCGACATCGCCCACGCCGCCGCCGTCCTGAAAGCCGGCGAACTCGTCGCATTCCCGACGGAGACGGTGTACGGCCTCGGCGCTGATGCGTCGAATGCCGATGCGGTGCGCAAAGTATTTGCGGCCAAAGGTCGACCCGCTGATCATCCATTGATCGTGCACATCGCCGCCGCCGTGCAATTGGCGGACTGGGCGCGCGACATTCCGCCGGCCGCACACACACTTGCCAAAAAGTTCTGGCCCGGCCCGCTGACGCTGGTGCTCAAGCGCCATCCGAATGTGCCGGTTGCCGTCACCGGCGGGCAGGACACCGTTGCCATCCGCGTGCCGTCGCATCCGGTGGCGCAGGCGCTGCTGCGCGCTTTCGGCGGCGGCATTGCCGCGCCTTCCGCGAATCTTTTCGGCCGCGTATCGGCCACCACTGCGGCGCATGTGCATGAAGAATTCGGCGATGTCGTGGCCTGTGTGCTCGATGGCGGTGCAGCAGATGTCGGCATTGAATCCACGATTGTCGATTGTTCGCGCGGTGAACCCGCATTGCTGCGCCCGGGCTGGATCACGCCGCAGCAACTCGAAGCCGCGCTCGGCACTGCGCTGGCGGCGCCGCAGGCTGCAGCACCGCGCGCCTCAGGCATGCTCGACAAACATTACGCACCGCAGACGCCGCTGATGCTGATGGAAGGCGACCTCGTCGCCGAACTCGCGCGCAGCCTCACGCGCCAGGGCAAACGCGTGGCCGCGCTGGCGCGTACCTCGCTGCGCCCGCTGATCGACAACATGGTGTGGATCGCTGCACCCGCCGATGCCGCCGGTTACGCACATGATCTCTACGCCAACCTGCGCACGCTCGACCACGCAGGCTGCGATGCGATTCTTGTTGAACAGCCGCCAGATGAAGCGGAATGGATCGCCATTCGTGACCGCCTAAATCGTGCCGCTGCCGGTTCCGGCGAAACCTCACCTGATTAAACCCATCACTCTTCCAGACAGAGAGCACTCATGAAACACGACGTCATCCTCACCGCCAAAGGCCACCCCGGCACGCAGAAACGCATGGAGCAGGAGTTCGAGCTGATCAAGTTGTGGGAACAGCCGGACCGCGCAGCGGCACTCAAAGCTGCCGCGCCTAAAATCCGCGCGCTCGCGCATACCGGCCACAGCAAGGTCGATGCTGCGCTGATGGACGCGCTGCCCAAACTCGAAATCATTTCCAACTTCGGCGTCGGCGTGGACCAGATCGACCTCGATGCCGCCAAGCAGCGCGGCATCATTGTTACCAACACCGCGAATGTGCTGAATGATTGCGTCGCTGATTGCGCGATTGCACTGGTGCTCAACACCATGCGCAAATTTCCGCAAGCCGACAAATATCTGCGCGCGGGTTTGTGGAAAACCCAGGGCACCTATCAGTTCACCACCTCGCTCGGCGGCAAGACGCTGGGCATCCTCGGCCTCGGCCGCATCGGTGAAGAAATCGCCGCGCGCGCCAAAGCCTTCAAGATGAACGTCCGTTATCACAACCGCAACAAAAAGGATGTGCCCTACGCCTATGACCCGGACGTGGTCACGCTGGCGAAAAATTGCGATGTGCTGGTCGCGATCACGCCCGGCGGTCCCGAAACCAAAGGCATTGTGAATTCCGCCGTACTCGACGCGCTGGGTCCGCAGGGTTATCTGGTCAACGTTGCTCGCGGCTCGGTGGTGGATCAGCCGGTGCTGCTGAAGTATCTGCAGGAGAAAAAAATCGCCGGCGCGGGACTCGATGTCTATTACGACGAACCCAATGTCGATCCGGCCTTCTTCGAACTCGACAACGCCGTGTTGCTGCCGCATATGGCCAGCGCCACCAATGAAACGCGTACTGCGATGGGCGGGCTGCAAATCGAAAACATCATGCTGCACCTCAGCGGCAAGCCGGTAAAAACGCCGGTGGATTGACCACTGCAGCACGCGTCATAAACAGGCAATGAATAAAAAAATCCTGCGCGACGTCAAAGTCGTCGACATGACCGAAGGCGTGGCCGGGCCCTATGCCGCCACGCTGCTCGGCGACATGGGTGCGCAGGTGATCAAGATCGAGCGTCAGGATGGCGACTGGCAGCGCAGTGCCGGCAAGGGCGAGCCCGGGCGTTTCGGCAATCCGCAGTTCATTGCACTCAACCGCAACAAACGCGACATCGGCATTGATCTCGGCACCGCAGGAGGCCGCAGCATCGTCGAACGACTGATCAGCAAGGCCGACGTGGTGGTTTCCAATTACCGCGCCGGCGTGATGGCGAAACTGGGTTTTGATTACGCGCGCTGCAAGGCGCTCAATCCCGACATCATCTATTGCACGATCTCGGGCTTCGGTCAGGACGGCGCCTACGCGCAGCTGCCCGCCAGCGACACCATTCTGCAGGCAATCAGCGGCGTGATGAGTGTGGTCGGCGAGCCTGATGGCGAACCGCTGCGCGTGGGTTTTCCGCTGATCGACATGACCGCCGCAAACTCCGCCGTGCAATCCGTATTGCTGGCGCTTTATGGGCGGCTCACCGGACAGGGCGGTGCACACATCGACGTCAGCCTGATGGCGGCTGCGGCCTCGCTGATGTGCGGCGGCTTCACCGAATACCTCGCCTCAGGCCGGCAGCCGCCGCGCCAGGGCAACCAGAACAGTCTTCTTGCACCGGCGGGTGCATTCAAAGTCGCCGGCGGGCGTTACATCACCGTCGCGGTATTGCGCGATTCACACTGGCAGAAATTCTGCGCGGCACTCGGGCTTGAACAACTGGGCAATGACGCGCGTTTTGCGACCAACGCTGCGCGTGTCGCCCATCGCGCCGAACTCCACGCCTTGATCACGCCGCTGTTCGAATCCAAACCGTCGGAATACTGGCTGGAAAAACTGCGTGCCGCTGACATCCTCTGCGGCCCGATCAACACCGTTGCTGATGTGCTGGCCGACCCCGCGCTGAAAGCCTGCCTGCCGCTGATCGACATCGGCCTGCCCAATGCCGCGCAAGCGCTGGGCACGCCGATTCGTTACAACGGTGAATTCTTCAGCGCCGAACGGGCTGCGCCTGCGAAGGGTCAGCACACTCGCGAAGTGCTGGCGGAAATCGGTTACAGCGCGAAAGAGATCGATGGCCTGCTGCGCGACGGCAGCGCGTTTACTGAAGAAGGGTGAAAAAACAGGGGCAGGCGCTGGATGAGAAAATCGTCAGCTCGACTCAAATCAAAGAGCGACGTGTTTGTATCTCAATCTCTGGCATTTTCGGCCCGCGCGTCAGTTTTCCGTGCCATGTTCAGACGGACTAAGATTACCTTAGCTGCTGCTCCGCGCTATCGCGATCGGCCACTGACTTGCAACTTGTGACGATCATTGATCCATTGCGAGCAGTACGAATATACTGCCAACGCTGAACGTGTCCTATGCAGCAAGGAGAAAACCTGGTCATGAATGCCCCCAATTCCCGATTAGTGGCGAGGATTTTGACTCTGGCGCTTGCGTGCATTTCGTATCAGGCGCTTGCGCAGGATGCGGAGGAACTTGCGAAGAAACTCTCCAATCCTGTCGCGAGCCTGATCAGCGTTCCGATCCAGTACAACTACGATAAGGATATCGGCACAGCCAATGGTCACAAATCCTTCATCAACGTTCAGCCGGTAATCCCGCTTTCGCTCAACGACGACTGGAATGTAATCTCCCGGACGATCCTGCCGGTCGTAGATCAGAACAACATTGCGGGCCCGTCCGGAAATCAGTCCGGTATAGGCGATATCCTGCAAAGCGTGTTCTTTTCGCCCAAAAAGCCGACGTCCGGTGGACTGATTTGGGGCGCGGGTCCCGTATTCCTTCTGCCGACTGCGAGCGATTCCCGACTTGGCGGCGAGAAGTGGGGGCTCGGGCCCACCGGTGTCGCGCTGAAGCAGAACGGCCCATGGACCATTGGGGCGCTCGGCAATCATGTCTGGTCAGTTGGAGGTGACAGCAATCGCGCCGACATCAGTTCGACGTTTCTCCAGCCGTTCCTCAGCTACACCACCAAGTCCGCACTTTCTTTCAGTTTGAATACCGAATCGACCTACGATTGGAAGTCTGAGCAATGGTCGGTGCCGATCCACTTGTCGGTTGCCCAACTGACAAAAGTTGGAAATCAACGGGTGCAGTTCGGTGTAGGCGCGCGTTATTGGGCCGATGCGCCCGCCAGTGGCCCGAGCGGCTGGGGCCTTCGCGCGACTCTCACATTGCTCTTTCCGAAGTGAACACGGTGCTGAACAAGATACTGACAAAACAAAACTTTAAAACACAGGTTATTCAACAAAAGCATCGAAAGGATTCAACGATGAAAACAAGAGTTACTGGTTTATCTGCGCTGCTGATCGGCATGTCGCTGTCCGGTCTCGCGTTAGCCCAATCGGCACCGGCGACTTCCAAGCCCGCCACCGCGGCAACCAAAGCTGCGAATGAGGCGGTGCTGAAGGCGCTGCCGTTCAGTGACAAGGTAGATTTCGCCAACGCGCAGCGTGGGTTCATCGCCAAGCCCGACACGCTGACCATAAAGAATGCCAAGGGCGATGTGGTCTGGGACCTCGAGGCCTACAAGAAATACATCAGCACCGATAAACCGGCGCCGGACACCGTCAACCCGAGCCTGTGGCGCAATGCCCAGTTGAACATGCAGTACGGCCTGTTCAAGGTCACTGAAAAAATTTATCAGGTTCGCGGTTACGACATCACCAATATCACTTTCATCCAGGGCAAGACCGGCTGGATCGTATTTGACCCGCTACTCTCCGCCGAAACTTCCAAAGCCGCTTTTGATCTGGTGACGCAGCATCTCGGCAAGAAGCCGATTGTCGCCGTGGTCTACAGCCATTCGCATGTGGATCACTACGGTGGTGTGCGCGGCATCATTGACGAAAAGGATGTCAAGGCGAAGAAAGTGAAAATCATCGCCCCGGAGCACTTCTCCGAGCACGCGATCAGCGAGAACGTCATTGCCGGCAACGTGATGAGCCGCCGCGCGATTTACATGTACGGTGCGATGCTGCCGCGCAATGCGCAGGGCGGCGTCAACGGCGGCCTCGGCCAGACCACCTCGACGGGCACGGCAACGCTGATCCTGCCGACCGACATCATCAAAAAGACCGGTCAGGAAATGACCGTTGACGGTGTGAAAATGGTGTTCCAGATGACCCCGGGTACCGAAGCGCCGGCGGAAATGAACACTTACTTCCCCGAACTGAAAGCGCTGTGGACCGCAGAGAATGCGACCAACACCATGCACAACATCCTCACGCTGCGCGGCGCGCAGGTGCGTGATGCGCTGAAGTGGGCCGGATATCTGAACGAAACCATCGCGCTTTACGGCGACAAGGCCGAGGTCAAGTTTCAGAGCCACCACTGGCCGATGTGGGACAACGCAAAAATCGTTGAATACATCAAAAAGCAGCGTGATCTCTACAAGTACATCCACGACCAGTCAGTCAACCTGATGAACAAGGGTTACACCGGCGCCGAGATTGCCGAGATGATCAAGCTGCCGCCGGAACTGGACCAGCAGTGGTACAACCGCGGCTACTACGGCACGCTGCGCCACAACTCGCGTGCGGTGTATCAGCGCTATATGGGCTGGTATGACGGCAACCCTTCCAGCCTCGACAACCTGCCGCCGGAAACGGCTTCGAAGAAATATGTCGAGTACATGGGCGGCGAAGCCGAGATCATCAAAAAATCCCGCGCCGATTTCGACAAGGGTGAATATCGCTGGGTTGCCGAAGCGATGAAACATGTGGTCTTCGCCAACCCCGGCAATGCCGATGCAAAAAACCTGCTTGCAGATACCTACGAACAGCTCGGTTACCAGGCCGAATCCGGCCCGTGGCGTTCGGTGTACCTGCAGGGCGCATTTGAACTGCGCAACGGCGTACCCAAGGCCGGTGGCATCAACGCCGCCAGCCCGGACACCATCAAGGCAATGCCGCCGGAAATGCTCTTTGATTACCTCGCGGTGCGCCTCAACGGCCCCAAAGCCGCTGGCAAAAAAATCAGCATGAACATCGACTTCACCGATCTGAAAAAACAGTACGGCCTTGCTGTTGAAAACGCCGTGCTCAACCACGGCAAGCCGCTGGCCAAACCTGACGTCAAATTGACCATGACCAAGGCCACGCTCGACGCCATCCAGCTCAAGGAAACCACGCTTGAAGCCGCGATCACCAAGGGCGACCTGAAGATCGACGGCAAACGCGAAGCCTTCAGCGAGTTCATGGGCCTGATGGACAGCTTCCCGTTCTGGTTCAACGTCGTTACGCCGTAATGTTGCCCAGAACCTTCAGCCCGCGCCGTCTCGCCGCAGCACAGTGCCTGCTCTGGGCACTGGCTGCAGCGCCGGCCGGCGCCTGTGGTTATCACGGCCTGATCGGTGACTCGTTTTCCGCGAGTTATCCGGGCTCGATCGATGTGGCGATTGCATTGCGCAGCGCGCTCGACCGCAATCAACTGAAAGCTGCAACCACGGTACCGCCGCTGCTGGGCCTCACGCGCAGTACGCGCTGGCTTGAAAACTTCGGTCGCTGGGCCGGACAGCACGCCGCTACGGCTCCGGATTTTGCGGTGCTGCTGGTGGAGCCGGGCTTGTGGACGCGTTATCGCAAGCAGGGCAGCGGCCTGGCGATGGAGCCGCATGTGGCGACGCCGGCGATGGGCGACATCGTGCTGATCACCGGCGAACCGGCGCTGCAGGCGTTGGTGGAACGGCGGCTGACGCTGGCCGACGCCATAAGAACCGGCGTCGTACGTTTCGAGGGTGCGCCAGAAGGTGTGAAGCGCTTGCAGCAAACACTGACCGCTGCGTTCAGTTCAGAAACCTCGCGCCCGGTTACCGCATCCCGTTGATTTAAAAATTATTCCGGCGGGCCTTCGAAGGCGAGGTGCCGCAGCCGATTGTTGGAATCTGATTTCCGTGAAGCCTGCGTGATCAACTGCCGGCCGTAAACCCGAACTCGAATCCTTCCCCCAGCGCCCGTTGCCAGATCGCGCGATCCTTCGTGACGGTCAGAAACCAGCTCTCGGCATGGCCAACCGGACCGTTCAGCGGCTTTGGCGTCAGCACCGCCACAGCGCTGCCATGCTGCGGATCGCGCACCGATTCATAAACAATGGCTTCGATGTCCTGCGTGCGCGCCTTGCGTGCCAGCGCCTGAGTTTCCACATAACTGTCTGGATTCATCCAGGCCTTGCGCTGGCGCGACAGTGGCGGCTTGCGCAGATTGATCGCGCTGCGGGTTTTGAGGTCGGCCGCGAACAGGCTCATCGGTTTGGCGACGAGTTGATCGAGACCTTCGCTGTCCTGCACGAAGCGCCAGCGCCAGTAACCGATTTCCGCACAGGCCGTACGCGGTTCAAGTGCGCCGTAGAACACGCCGGGGTCCTGCGGCGCGCGGAAACGGCTACCGGGCGGCGGCGGGGTGTAACGGAAGGGCGTAAAAATCAGCCAGTGTTTGTCGCGCGCTTCTTCCGGCACCGGCGGCTTGCTGGTTTCGAGTATGTTTTCAAGAATGGCCTGATCGGTGAGGCTGTTGTCGACCAGCCGCATCGTCGACACCTTGTGCTGCGCTTCGACGGCGCGCCACAGGCGGGCGCGGAGGGCTTCAGTCTTAAACGCGGGCGCGGGCGGCATCAAGATAATCGACCACGCGCACCAGTCCCATCGCGGAGGTGATCAACGCCACCGGCTTTTCACCGTTGAGGCCGCGATTGCGGCTGTTGAGCCAGGCGCGTGCTTCATCGAGGCTGTTCACGGTGATTGAATCCAGCGCGCGGTACAGGCGCACGAACAGCGCAGCCAGTTCCCATTCCTTGCGGTTCTCGTCGAGCAGGTAACTGCCCTTGGCCATGCGGCTGACCTGCGGTGCGCTGATGCCCAGCAGCCGGGCGAGTACCGCTTGCCGGATATCCAGCAGTTCAGCGGCTTTCAGCGTGGCGCCGGTCAGCACGCGGCGGCGTTCGGCTGCGGGGTTTGCAGCGGGAGCGGTTTTCATGGCGCCTCCAGCAGGGGACAGGAATTTCTATTGAAAGAAGTATAACTTTAAATTCATATAGAAATCAACCGGGGGAAGACATAAATAATTAATAAAATCAATTACTTACAGACACCGCATCAGTGAATATACAGGCCACAAGGCTGCGCCAGTTCATAAGCCAGTCAGCCGCAGCCCAAGATGGGCGAGGATCCGACGTATTTTTTTTCAGCGGGAAATCAGCAGTGAAGGCGAAGCAGGAGCAGCGAATTAAGAACAGCGCGAGGTGAATGCCGCGCATTCCCGCAGCCATTGGATCAGGACTTGCGTCCGCTCCCAACCATGTACTGCAGCGTACTGCTCGCAGTGGCCACCAGTTTGCCTGATGCGTCGTGCACTTCGGCGTCGCAGAACGCGAGCTTTGTGGTCGAGTGACGGCAGCGGGCGGTACAGCGGAGCGACCCTTTTCCGGCGCGCATGAAGTTGATCTTCATCTCGATAGTCGCGAGGCGCGCATCCGGGCCCGAGACCGCACGGGCGGCATTCACCATCGCGTTGTCGAGCAAGGTCGCGATCAGTCCGCCGTGTGCGGAGTCCAGGCGGTTCAGGTGGTGCGGTTCCAATTGCACGACGCTGACGGCGCCATCTGCATCCATGGTCTGGGCGACGATGCCGGCATGATCAACGAAGGGCGCTACGGGTAATGGTTTCATGATGTGCGAATGATAGAAATGATGGGTATCGAGCCTAGGGTTTGCGCTGAAGTCGTGTCAAGCTGCGCAAACTGCAACGATGAGTGAATGCCGGGTTGCGCTTTGCTTAACAAAGCGATGGCATCGTCAATAACGGCGCACCCCGCTCCTGGAGCGCAGGCATGGGACCCCGTGGACACCGCAAGCCAGTCAAATGCGCCTGGGTGTGCGCATAGACTGGATCGTGGTTCGAAGCGGCTCCGCCATGGAGATTTTATTGCGGAACAATCCCCGCGCTGGCCATGATTTTCTTGAAGTGGGGAATGTCGCGCGCCAGGTTCGCCGCGAATTCCTCCGGGCTGTTGGCGATGATTTCATTGCCCCGCGCCAGCGCGATATCGACCAGATCCTTCTGGCTGAGCACCTGGACCGCGGCCTTGTTCACCCGGCGGATCACCGCATTGGAGGTGCCTTTCGGCGCGAGCAGGCCGTGCCAGTTGCCGAACTCGTAACCCGCAAGCCCCTGTTCCTGGATGGTCGGCGTATCCGGCAGCAACTGTGAACGTTTGGCGGTGGTGACGCCGTAGATTTTCATGCGGCCCGCGCGCACATGCGGCGTTACGGCGGGAATCGACAGCAGCGCACACGAGACCTCACCCGACAGCAGCGCAATTTCCGATGGCGAGCTTCCTTTGTACGGAATGTTGTTCAGCGTGATGCCGGCCATGTACTTCAGCACTTCCGTCGCGACCGCGCCGTTGGCTCCGGCGACGGCAATGTGGATGTTGCCTGGCTGTTTTTTCGCGGCGGCAACAAACTCGCGGAAATTGTTCGCCGGAAATTTCGGGTTGGCCACCAGCGCCGTGCCCGCCGAGACCAACTGGCCGATGGTCACAAAATCACGCTGCGGGTCATAGGGCAGCTTTTTGTAGAGCCCGGTGTTCATCACCATCGTGCCGATGTTGCCGATCAGCAGCGTGTAACCGTCGGGCGGCGCATGCGCGGCGATCTCGGAGGCGATGATGCCGTTGACACTTTGCCGATTGTCGACGATGACGCTCTGGCCCAGCGTTTCACCAAGGCGCGTTGAAATCAGCCGCGCCGCAAAATCCGAAGGGCCGCCCGGCGCCGATGGCACCAGAAGACGGATCGGGCGTTTTTGTTCACCCTGTGCATGGGCCGCTGTGGCCAGGGGACCGCACAGCAGCAGCGTGAGTGACGCAAAAACAGTGAGCGGACGCAGAAAGACACTGAAGCGTGAATTGCACATGGACTCCTCCTGAAGGTGGCCGGTGTGGCGAAGCGCTTGTTCGTGCTTTTTTATTGATGTTTTGAAGCTAGCATAGGCGGCAGGCCCCACCCTGACAATCGTATGTTCACATTACGGTCAGCCAGCGGAAGGGTGCGCCCCAAGCCGCCACTGATCGAGGAGAACGTCATGTCGTCACCGGAAACAAAACTGCCGCTGCATTACACCCTGTTGCCCGAGCGCATGCCGCCGATCCCCGAAGCACAGCGCACGCCGGCCCAGCAGCAGGCCGCGGCCCTGATTTGCGCCGGGCCGCGCGGCGCGGTCAAAGGCCCGTACAACTGCATCCTGCGCAGCCCCGGGCTGACCACGCCGATGCAGCAGCTTGGCGCCTACATCCGCTTCGAGTGCAAACTGGAATTACGCATCAATGAAATGGCCGCGCTGATCACCGCGCGGCACTGGACCTCACAGTTCGAATGGCAGGCGCATGAGAAACATGCGCGTGCTGAAGGCCTTTCCGATCACATCATCACCGCGATTGCCGAAGGCCGCCGCCCCGACAACATGGCCGAAGATGAAGCGGTGACCTATGACTTTGTCAGCGAACTGCTCGCGCGCCACGGCGTCTGCGACGCGACCTACGCGCGCGGCATCCAACAGTTCGGCGAAGAAAGCCTGATGGACCTGATGGGTGTGGTCGGCTACTACAGCGGCCTGGCGCTGATCATGAACGTCGCGCGCACGCAAATTCCCGGGCGCAAGGACCTGCCGCTGCTGCCCTGGCCGCTGCAGATGGCGAAGGCTTAGTCTTTTGCAGGGGCGGCCGGCACCGGCCGCGGCAGCATGATCTGCGTCTGGGTGACGATCGCCGCAACCTTGCCGTCGCCGCCCTTGATCGTGGTTTCCCAGACCGAGGTAGTGCGCCCGATATGTAGCGGCACGCTGGTCGCCTTCAGCACCGGACCGACGGCCGCGCCGAAAAAATTGGTCTTGGATTCAATCGTGCCGCCGCTGTGATTGGGCGGCCGGTTGACCACGGCGCCCGCGGCGCCCATCACATCCGCCATCGCCATCAGAATGCCGCCGCCGACGCGGTGGTTGCGGTTCATGTGATGGGGTTTCACCACCAGCTGGGCAGTGACCTTGCGCGCGCTGATCACCAGCGGCTCGACGCCGATCAGCGTGGACGGGCCGAAGTGGAAGATCTCGCTGGCGCTTTTAAGCTGGGCGGGATCGACTTTGATACGGCGGGTGGGTTTTTTCTTTTTGCTGGGGAGAGGCATGGGTTTCTAAACTCCGTTTAGCGAATGGTCATAGGAGCGAAGGATATGGGATATTCTGCCCGACGGAAATCGTATGTAACGCCACTGGTCAAATCATGCTATCCAAATGGCTGCTGAAAACGAGGTTCTTGCCTATTTTGAGATGTGCCAAAGGGAAGGCACCTTTCTTCAGTGCGACATTCAAATTGTTTGAAGCGATCCGCAAGCCGCGCGCCTCGGCAACTCAGGCGGGTTCCAGCGCCAATATCTGGCTGATGGGCAAGACTGATCCGTCGTGGGTTTATGGTTACGACTCAACGACGGTGCCGCTGCGCGAACCGGAAGCGGCGTGAAAGAACCCGCGTTTCAGAACCAGATCCCCGATAACCACTGCTTTGGCTGCGGCCCGCATAACGCGCAGGGCCTGCGCATCAAAAGTTATTGGGATGGTGACGAAGCGGTATCAACGTTTACGCCGCAGCCCTTCCACATGGCCGGGCCGACCAATGTGCTGAACGGCGGCATCATCGGCACGGTGATTGACTGCCACTGCATCTGCACCGCATTCGCCGACGCCTACCGCCGCGAAGGCCGCGCCATCGGTTCTGATCCGCAGCTCTGGTACGCGACGGCGTCGATGAAAGTCGATTACCTGAAGCCGACGCCGATTGACCGGCCGCTGACCTTGCGCGCAAAGGTGGTTGAAGCCGGCCCGAAAAAAACGCGCATTACCTGTTCGCTGTATGCCGGTGATCAGGAATGCGCGCGCGGTGATGTGCTGGCGGTTCGGGTGGCGTGGTGATTAACGGGCCACGCTGAATCGTTGCAGCACTGCGGGATCGGGTTCATGACCGAGGCCGGGGTTTTCACTGAGTTGCACGCGGCCATCGTGGACCTTGAAATTCGCGGGCAGCAGTGATTCGCGCAGCGGATTCGGATTGGCGTCGACTTCACCCCAGCCTTGGGCATCTGCAGCAGACAGCAGGTTCAGCGAAGCGAGCAGGCCAATGCCGCCGCCGAGCCAGTGCGGGCAAAACCGCACGCCCGCTTTGTTGGTAATCGATGCGAGTTTCAGGCATCCGGAAAATCCGCCCCATTTGCCGATGTCGGGCTGGATCACGGCGAGGGCGCCGCTGTTGATGGCGCTGCTGAATGATTCGACGCCGCGCAGGTTTTCTCCGGCGGCGAGCGGTGTTGCGAGTGTGCGAGCGAGGGTCTGCCAGTGCGCGACCGCTTCATCCGCGGGAATCGGTTCTTCGAGCCATTCGAGTCTGAATTCGGCAAAGGCTTCGCCGGCGACAGCAGCCTGCGCCGCTGTCCAGCGCTGGTTGGCATCGACCATCAACGCGTTGTCAGCGCCCAGCAGGTTACGCAAGGCACGCAGATTGCGTGCGTCGGTGGCGGCATCGAAACCGACTTTCACTTTGACGGCGCGATAACCTTGTTCCAGTTTTTGCGCGGCAAGTTGTTCCGGTTGATCGGGGCCCAGCCCGCTGGCATAAACTCGTACCGATGCGCTGCCGCCGAGATGGCGCCACAGCGGGATTCCGGCGCGTCGCGCGGCGAGATCCCAAAACGCAATGTCGATGGCGGCGACCACCTGTGCGAAGGGTCCGGGCTCGCCGCATTGAATTGCCGGTACGCGGGTGGCCTGTTCCAGATATTCAAACGCAGCAGCCGGATCAGCGAAACGGCGCCCGATGATCAGCGGCGCCACCACTTGCTCAAGCAGGCGCGCGCGATGCGCCGCACCGCCCGGCGGATAGTTGCACCACACCTCGCCCCAGCCAAACGCGCCATCCGCATCGGTGATCCGCAGCAGCAGCGCGGGCCGCGCCGTCAGCGTGCGGAAGGAATTGCGGACCGGATTGGCAATCGGCGCTTCAAGCAGGAAGGTCTCGATGCGTGCGGGTTGCAGGGTCATGACGATTGCCGTCAGCTCATCAACACATCCAGACCGATCTTCGCCAGCGCTTCATCGAGATGGCCGCCGTTATAACCACCGACGCCGATGCCGCCGAGCAGCACACCATCTTTTTTGATGACGAGTCCACCCTGCATTCCGGTGAGCTGCAGATCGCCCATTTCGCTGATGCTGCGGCCCTGTTCCTTTAGCTTCTGGCCGTTGGTTCCGGTGTCAGTCGCCATCACTGCGGCGGTGTACGCCTTGCGGATCGCATGCCGCCGGCTGAACAGCCGCAGGTGGCCGGTCTGCGAATAGGCGACGAGATTGCCGGTGCTGTCGACAATCGCGATGGCGACGATGTCATCCGGAGTTTGCAGGGCCTTGTCGGTCATCGCGTCCATCGCGGCACGGACTTTGGCGATGGGAAGGGTTGTGGGGTCGGACATGGGTTTGTCTCCTTGCAGTTAAAGTTGATTTTTGGAAGTGCGTTGTTTGACGATAAAAATCGTTCGGGTCAGCCCGATTGTTTCAATACACAGAGAAAATAGGTTTTTTCGCCGTCCATGTACTGCTTCAGCAGTTCCGAGCCTTCACCTGCCGTCATTTCGTTGGCCAGTTTCTTGAACGGCGGCGGGATGCGTTGCAGCAGGCGGTTGCGTCGCGGCGTATCGGAACGGGCGGATGCAATCGCGTTTTGCGTGAGGTCCAGGAATTCGACGATCGTCATTCCAGACGCTTCGGCCTGTTCGTTGATCCAGTGCTGCAGGCGATCAACAGGGGCTTTGCGGAAATCAATGATGATCAGCAGGCCATCAGCAGTGAGCATCCGTCTGGCCTCGGAAAGAAACGTCAAGGCATTGAGGGCGTGAAAGGATTCAACATTCACAATAAGCTGAAAACTGCGGTCGTTAAACGGCGCAGCCTGCGCATCGGCGACGATGAGTACAGCGCTGGCTTGTGTGCGCCTGGAGCGGCGGATGGATACGCGCGCGTAGTCCAGACCAAAAATTTCAGCCGCCGGAAAGCACTGCGCCAGGACGCCCAGGCCACCACCCAGTCCGGTTGACACTTCCAGGACGCGGGCCGGCGCAGGATGGCTGCTGTGTCGCCGGAAGGCCTTGATGGCTTCAACGTAAACCTGCGCCTGATGTTGTTCATCCGGGAACGGCAGGGTCGAGACGATGGCGGAGTCGATCGGTACCACGCCCAGATTGAAGAAGTGCAGATCCCCGCTCAGCCAATCACTGTAATAAATGTGATTGTAGAAAAAACGCCTGAACTGCCGGTTTAGCGCCAGCCGGATCTGATTGAGATTCATCGGATCAATTCAAGCGCTTCAATCAACGGTGGCCGCCGTTATCGCCGGGCAGTGCGGAGCGGTCGGGCACCGTTGTATTCCGTATTGCTGCGGTCAGCGGTCGATCTGGATGTTCGCGGCCTTGACCACCTTGCGCCACTTCTCGATGTCGTTGCGGATGTAGTCGGTGAATTCCTCGATGCTCATGGTCAACGGATCGGCGCCGACCGACAGCAGGCGGTCGCGTACTGCCGGCGTGTTGACGGTTTTGATGATCGCATCGTGCAGCTTGTTGGCGACGTCGCGCGGTGTTTTCGCGGGGGCGAGCAGGCCGTAGTAGTTGAGCATGTTGACGTTTTCGAGCCCCTGTTCCTTGGTCGACGGAATGTCGGGGAAATGTGGCGAGCGTTTGTGCGCGGCTACCGCAAGGGCCTTCACGCGGCCGGCTTTGACGTAGGGCGAGATCACCGGCAGATCGACGAACATGCCCTGGATCTGGCCGGCAACCACGTCGCTGGTGGCCGGACCCGCGCCTTTGTAGACGACATGGGTGATCTTGATATTGGCTTCGGCCATCAGCATTTCGAGGCCGAGATGCAGCGTGCCGCCGGTGCCGGCGGAGCCAAAGGCGATCTGGTTGGGGCGCGATTTGGCAAGCGCGACAAACTCTTTCAGATTTTTCGTCGGCAGTGAGGGGTGCACGACGATCAGGCTGCCGGTGGTCATTACCGGCGACAGCGGCAGCATGTCGCGCAGCGTGTCGTACGGCGGTTTGCCGTAAGTGACCATGTTGATCGAGGTCACGCTGGCGGTGGTCATCAGCAGCGTGTGGCCGTCGGCGGGCGAGCGGATCATGGTTTCAGCGCCGATGGTGCCGTTGGCGCCGCCGCGGTTGTCAACGACGATGGGCTGGCCCAGCAGTTCGGTCATGCGCGGGCCGATGTTGCGTGCCGTGATGTCGGCAGGGCCGCCGGCGGCGAAGGGCACGACGATGCGGATCGGACGTGTGGGAAAATTCTGCGCGAATGCGCTGATGCTGGTCAGCAACGCGGCGGCGAGCAAAAGCAGGCGTGTCATGAACTCCCCCTGGAAGCGGTTGGTAACATTGTTGATATTGTTGGCATTCCATTATAGCCGCGGAATTTTTCTGCGTATTTTTGTGGCTGCGCCCGTGCTGGTGCGCGGGTTATCATTCAAGACAATGAATTAAATAATGAGTCTTTCAGGTGTATGGCATGAACAAATCAAAATGGAAATCAGGGATGGCGCGGTATGCAGGCGCGCTTTTGCTGGCTGGCGCAGCGCTGACGGTTGCAGCGGCGATCGCACCCGCACCCGCGGGTAACCGTGTGGAAGCGGTGCAGTTCGCCAAGGGGGCGACCACGGTCGCCATCAGTGGCGAATTGAAGGGTGATCAATATGTTGATTACAGGGTGCGCGGCGGTGCTAACCAGACGCTGGCCGTGACCTTGAAGGCAAGCAATCTGCAGAATTACTTCAATATCAACCCGCCGGGTAACGAGATGTCGATGTTTGTCGGCAGCACATCCGGCAATCAGTTCAAGCGCATCCTCCCCACCGACGGCGAGTTTGTGGTGCGGGTGTATCTGATGCGCGCCGCGGCACGCCGCAACGAAGTCAGCAACTACACGCTGAACATCGCGCTCGACGGCAAGGCGCTGCCGCCGACATCCTCGACGAAGGATGCGGTGATTCGCGGCACGCCGTTTCATGCGTCGGCCAATACCGCCTGCGCCAAACCGAGCAATCCGCAGGTTCGCCATTGCGATGTCTATGTGATCCGCCGCGGTTATGACGGCACGGCCACGGTGGAGGTGCAATGGCCCGATGGCAGCAAACGCAGCATTCTGTTCGTCAAGCTGCAGCCGGTCGCCACGGATTCACGTGACCCGATGACCTATACTCGCAGCGGCGATGTGACCGTGGTCAATGTCGGCAAAGACGAACGCGTCGATATTCACGACACCCTGCTTACCGGCGGCTGAAAGCACTTTGCAGTCAGTGATTCCGCGTGAAGCTGAACAGCTGGCCGCGTGAATCCGGCATGCCGATCGAATTCGCCATCGGCATGGTGCTGGCGCTACGCACGTATCCCAGCGCCGTCATCAGCGCACTGAACGGACTGACGTAGCCGCGGCCCGGATCGGCGATCAGCACCTGCGACACCGGATGGGCGTGCATGCCGATGAAGCCGGCAAGCAGGGCGGCGTGGTCACGCTCATACAGCAGGTCGCTGCCGACAATCAGGTCGTAACGGCCAAGTAACGGATTCGGCCCCAGCCATGGTGCGGTGCGAAACGGCAGCGCCGGCAACGCATTCAGTGCAACGTTGTGCTGCAGGAAGGCTTCCGCGAGTGGATGGTGGTCGCAGGCGGTGATGTCGGCGCCGCGTCGGGCCAGCACCAGACTGGAGAGCGCAATGCCGCAGCCGAGTTCAAGAATGCTTTTG
Organism: Bordetella parapertussis; assembly: GCA_945862135.1. Classification (GTDB taxonomy): domain Bacteria; phylum Pseudomonadota; class Gammaproteobacteria; order Burkholderiales; family SG8-41. Next base: position 31,201 of record CAMAYE010000002.1, on the reverse strand, counting down.
CCGGCAATCGGGAAGTGGCTCATCTCTTCCGCCAGTGCGAGGCCGGCGGGCCACACCACACCGAACAGCGGCCAAGATGCGGGGGAAACGCCGGCGCGTTCAGCGCTGCCGTCGGGGTCGGAAAACTGCTGGCGGTTGAGCAGGGCGCGGATGTGGAAATCGCTGCCGCCGATGTGATGGGTGACCGTCTCGACTTCGTAACCAGGCACAGGGCGCTCGCGGTGAAGTCGGGGCCGCCGGGATTGGCAGCGGGGACAGCGGCGTCAACCGCGTGTCCGCAGTGTACGCGCAATGGGCCAAGGCTGCCTTGTAGTGTCGCCGCGGGCCCGGAAGCATTACATTAGTGCGATGTTTACCTTGTTCCCTGGAGTCCCATGCCTTTCCTGATCCGTAGCGGCCGGCTGATGCTGCATCTGGTGTTGTTTCTGGTGTTGATGAACGTGCTGTCGAAGGCGATCACTTTTGTCATGGCAGAACGGTATGCCGGCGAAGGCGAACCGAACCGGCTGTTTTCAATCGTGGCCGTGCCCCAGAAGCCGGGTGAAGCAGAACCGGGCGCCAAATACCAGTTGATGCTCTGGGCGCGACTGCGCGATCTGCCGCCTGCACAGCGCTTCAAGCTGCCGGAACCGGCTGGCGAGTTTGCCTTGCCCAAGGTTGGCGAATTCGAGCCGAAGGTACAGTTCAACACGACGCCCGAGACGGATGGACGGACGAAGGTGGCGGTCACGGTGAACAATGATGATTATGTGTTGTATTCGACATACATCACTGACGGCACGACCATTACGCCGGTGAATTTCCGCATCTGGGGGCCGACGTCGTTGCTGCTGGCGCTGATTCCATCGGTGGTGCTGACCTGGGCGTCGAGCCAATCGGTGAAATGGTGGTGGCGCCGGCGCACAAAAGTTACGCCGCCTGGTTGACGGTGTCGGGTTTAACGCGTGCTTTTGGCCAGTTCGAAGCTGCCGAGTAAAACGGCGCGTCCGTTCAGCAGCACTTCGACAGTATGTGTGCCGGTGTAATGCCGGCGTGTGGTGAGATCGGCCAGTGACAGTTTTTTCCCGAAACGCAGTACGGCTTTGGCGGCAAGTTCGATGCTTTTGAGCTTGAACACTTTCGGTGCGGTCTTTCCATTGGACTTCATGTAGTGCACCCGCAGGTCGGCAAGCACGCGTTGTTTGCGAGCCAGTTTGTTGACCAGCTCGAATGTAATGGTCAAGGCGCCGCCGATGCGCGGACGTTGCGGCGTGATGCTTTTGCCGCGCACTGTAACCTTCGCCTTTGATCCGAACCCCGAGACGGCAAGCGCACCGGCATCGCCGCGTTTGATCGCTGAACGCAGCGCATGGCGGACTATCCATGCCCGTTCCGGGCTGGCGTTCTTGAGCCAGCGCCGTGCGGTGCTGTTGAGCAGTTCGGGATGATCCTTGCCGATGTCGTTGAGGTGGTTGGCGACCGAGCGGCGCACATACAGTTCGGGGTCGTCCTTCAGCAGTTCGAGTAATTCAAGCGCGGGATGTGGATCGCGCTGCAATGCGCGCAGCCGTGAAGCCCAGGGGAGGCGCGGCCGCGTACCTTCGGACACCAGTCGGCGCACATGCGGGCTCGGGTCGCTGGTCCATGTACGCAACAGCGCCAGCGTGCGTTCCGGATACTTTTCAATGAACGGACGGATGCTGAATTCGGCGGTAAAACGCTGCGTCAGTGCGTGTTGCGCTCGCATCGCGGCGTCAAAGTGTTCGAGCGCGTAGTCAGCGACATAAACGGTGTGCGGCAGGTAGAGGAAGGGCGCAAGCCCTGAGCCTTCGCTGGTGCTGCGCGGCGGATCGATCGATGCGATCAGGATGTCCAGCGCAGCGGGTACGTCCTGTGGCAGGTGGGTGCGAAGCGCACGGGCGATGTGGCGACCGCGCGGCATCAGCTCGAGTGCTTCGTAACCGGACAGGGCATCGCGCAGGAATGCGCGTTTGGGAAAGGGCGCATGCACACGCGTGATCATGTCGGCGATGCGCGCCGGGATTTCCGGACCGTACTTGCTTTTCAGGGATGCAGCCACCCGTCCCCCCGCTAGGTCAGCGGTCGTGGGCAGTCATCTCGCCCAGTTTCATGCCATGCCATTGCGGCAGCGCTGAGAGGAAACTGCTGTGCGCGCTGCGTATCCACACATACTGTTCGTCCGCCCGCACAGCGCTGAATCCGCTGGCGGCCACATGCAGCCGCCACGCCACGGCCAGATCGATGAAGCCGGTCAGCAGCAATGCGCCGGCAACCATGACGCCCATGCCGGGATACACCAGCGGTGAAGCGATGATGGTGACAATGCCAAAAATACCCACGGTCTTGGGCAGGCGGTTGCGGGTGGCTGTGCAGTTGTGGCACATCGGCGGCTTGATGTCGCCATCCTTGTCCGGAGATTGCGGCATTTCGTTTTCAGGCAGGGCATTGCCGCACCAGATGCATTGCTGGGGAAACTGGTGGCGATGACGCTCGACCACCACATACTTTTCACTGCGATATACCCCTGCGATGCCAGCCAAAATCAGTTCCTTCCCGACCACGTGAACATCACGATGGTTTTGTTTTAATTATATGCAGATCCATTTTAATCAATACCTTGCAACGCACGCCAGCATTGTCTGCAGGCTACGCACCGTTATCACGGAAGCCTTCAACACTGTTTAATTGAATGCTGATAGACCCGTCTGCGCCCTGCCCAGCACCAGCGCATGGATGTCGTGCGTGCCTTCCAGCGTGTTGACGGTTTCGAGGTTGAGCATGTGGCGGATCACCGGGTATTCGTCGGAAATGCCGTTGCCGCCGAGCATGTCGCGCGCGGCGCGGGCGATATCGAGCGCCTTGCCGGTGGAGTTGCGTTTGAGCAGCGATACCATTTCCGGGGTCGCCAGTCCCTGGTCTCGCAGGCGGCTGACATGCAGGCAGGCGAGAAGGCCCAGCGCGATTTCGGATTGCATGTCGGCGAGTTTTTTCTGGATCAGCTGATTTGCCGCCAGTGGTTTGCCGAACTGTTTGCGATCCAGGGTGTACTGGCGTGCGGTGTGCCAGCACGCTTCGGCAGCGCCGAGTGCGCCCCAGCAGATCACGAAACGCGCGTTGTTGAGACAGCCGAAGGGGCCCTTGAGTCCCGACACGTTGGGCAGCAGGTTGGCTTCCGGCACAAACACGTTGTCCATGATGATTTCACCGGTGGGCGAGGCTCGCACCGAGAATTTGCCTTCGATCTTGCGCGTCGACAGGCCTTCCATGTCGCGTTCAAGAATGAAACCGCGGATCACGCCACCGTCGTCCTTGGCCCACACCACCATGATGTCGGCGATGGGCGCGTGGGTGATCCAGATCTTGTTGCCGCTGAGGCGCCAGCCGCCGTCGGTCTTGCGCGCGCGGCTCAGCATGCTGCCGGGATCGGAGCCGTGGTTCGGTTCGGTCAATCCAAAACAGCCGAGCAGTTCGCCGGTAACCATTTTCGGCAGATATTTCTGACGCTGTTCTTCAGTGCCGTAGGCATAGATCGGTGTCATGGCGAGTCCGCCCTGCACACCGACGGCCGAGCGGAACGCGGTATCAACGCGTTCGAGTTCCCGCATGATCAGGCCGTAGGCGACGTAGCCGATGCCGGCGCAGCCGTAACCCTCAAGCGGCGCGCCGAGAAAACCCAGCGCGCCCATTTCGCGCATGACTTCGCGGTCAAAGGTTTCGTGGCGGTTCCAGTCGCGGATACGCGGCGCGAGTTTTTCCTGTGCATACTGGCGCGCGGTGTCGCGGATCATGCGTTCTTCGTCCGTGAGCTGCGCTTCGATCAGCAGCGGGTCGTCCCACTGGAACTGGCCACCGGTGAGGGTGACGGAACTATGGTCGATGGTCATGCGGATTCCGTGATGGCGTGAATCCGTGATTTTAGCCCCTCAAGCGTTGCGGTCGAGGATGTGGGTAGGCAGTCCATCAATGCTGTTCTGGTTTTTCAGTGCCCAGTATTCGCGCAGACCGGTATTGCCTTTTTTCTCCGCCCACGCTTCAAGCTGTCCGCGTTCGGCCTTGTAGTCGTACAGCGGGACACCCATGCCGCAAGAGGTCTGCACACGATCAATGGCGAGATCAAAAATCTGTCGTGCGCCGGGCAGGGGGTTGAAGCGTGCATACAGGCCGGCCCAGTCCGGATCATTGAAATGCACGACACGGGCATTGCCATACAGCCGCAGGATCAGTGGCGCACCTTCGAAAGCGCAGAACATGATGGTCATGCGTGCATCGGCCTGCACATGTGCGGAAGTTTCGTTGCCGCTGCCGGTGACGTTGAGCCAGGCCACGCGTTGAGGATCAATCACGCGCAGCGAATCCATGCCTTTGGGCGAGACATTGATGCGGCTGTCGGCGGTGGCGGTCCCGACGAAATACATTTTCTGCGCGGCGATGAACGCACAATGCCGCGTCGACAGTTCGGTATACATCTGCGCCATGTATTGCCCTGTAACTATATGAATATGTTGATTATTTTATCGCGCGGTCGAGGAACAGCCGGACGTTGCGCAGCAGCTCGTTATCCATGCCGTTAAAAAAATGGTCGGCGCCGGGGACGCGGATTTGTGCGGAGCCACGGATGTTGCGGATGGCGTTGGCGCGCTTGGCGGCGTCTTGCATGACCGCGGGCAGGTCCTTTTCGCCGTAGAGGTCGAGCACCGGCGCTTTGAACATTTCCGGTTTGGTGTATTCACCGGAAAGTCCGATCGCGACCCATGCGTCGATTGATGGCGCGTCGGCCTGGTTGAGGAACACATTGGTCATGCGCGTGCCGAGGCTATGCGAGACGATGGCGATTTTTTTATAACCCTTGCCGCGCAGGTATTTCACGGCCACTGCGATGCGTTCGGCCGCTTCCGGAAATGTCGGCGGATAGCTGCTGCCGGGCGCATCGCTCGCGAGCACCGGCATCTGTACCGACAGTGTGGCGTAATCCTGCTCGGAGAGCTTGCTGCGCAGCGGATTGATCAGGCCCCAGTCCGGATGTACGCCGAGTCCGTGCACAACAACAACGCCGGCTTTCGCCTTCGTGTTCGGCGTATAAATGGCGAGGAACTTGCGGCCTGCCGGCAGCGCGAGCTGCACCGGATCGCCAACAAGGATGGTCGGAGTGATTTCATCAGCCCAGCGTTGTTCGCGGGCGTAATCGGCCTGCGCAAAACAGTGCAGACTTGCAGCGCTCAGCAGGATCGCAAACCATGCGCGCATCAGCGGCCTCCGAATTTCGGTTTGGTTTTGTCGATGAAGGCTTTGACGCCGGTGCGGTAATCATCGGTGTCGAAGCAGGCGAAACCGGTATCCCATTCTTCAGCGGGTATGTCAGCGCGTACGGTGAGGCGCTCGATGAACTGCTTGTGCCAGCGCGCGACCAGCGGTGCGCCGTTGGCGATGCGCCGGGCCAGTGCATAGGCTTCGGTTTCGACCTGGTCATCTGCGACGACCTGGTTGACCAGCCCCTTGTGATAGGCCTCGTCGGCGCTGAAGACGCGGCCCTCAAGCAGGATTTCCAGCGCCACGGCGCGGCCGACCAGCGCCAGCAGGCCGGCGAGTTCGCCGTAACCCATGGTCAGGCCGAGTTTGTTGATGGGTACGCCGAAGCGGCTCGAACTGCCGCACACGCGCATGTCGCACATCGCCGCGATTTCCAGTCCGCCGCCGACGCAGGCGCCTTCGATCAGGGCGACCGTGGGATGTTTGCACTGCGCCACCGATTGCATGGTGGCGTGGATCAGGTCGCCGTAGTGTTTGGCCTGACGGGTGTTGGCGCGCTCGGTGGCGAACTCGGCAATGTCGGCGCCAGCGGCAAAAGCCTTGCCGCCGGCACCGCGCAGCACGATGCAGCGCAGGCTGTCGTTGTTCGACAGCAAGCGCATGGCTTCGCCGAGGCCTTCCCACATTGCGCGATTCAGCGCATTGAGTTTGTCGGGCCGGTTCAGTGTGACGGTGGCGATGTCACCGTCACGGGTTGTGAGGATGGTGTCGTTCATCAGTTTCATTCGGTTTGCGACGCCGCGCCGTTACCGGCGCCAATGCGGGGGGGGCACCGCAATTCAGCGCTGCGCCCCCGGTTTTGTTTATTGCTGCGGAATCTTTGCTTCGCGTACGACCTTGGCCCATTTGACGGTTTCCGATTTGAGCAGCGCTGCGAATTCAGCTGTCGTGGTCGGCCGCGGATCCATGCCCTGTGCAGCGTAACGCTGCTGCATTTCCCTGGTGTTGAGGGTAGTGACGATGGCTTTGTTGAGTTTTTCGACGACGGGTTTTGGCGTGGCTGCCGGGGTGAGCACGCCGTACCAAGTGCTGTATTCAAAACCCGGAACCCCTGATTCAGCCACTGTGGGCACTTCCGGCAGCGTCGGAGCGCGTTTGGTGCTGGTGACGGCAATGCCGCGCATGCGATTGGCCTTGATGTGCGGCAGTGCCGAGGCGAATGTCGACATGAAAGAGCCGATCTGGTTGCCGAGCAGCGCCGTGATCGCCGGGCCAGTGCCTTTGTACGGCACATGCACCATGTCGAGTTTCTGCGACAGTATCAGCATCTCCATAGCCAGGTGGGTGCCCGAACCAAGGCCGGCGGAACCGTAAGTCAGCTTGCCTGGCTGCGACTTGGCCAGCGCGATGAATTCCTGGAAATTTTTCGCTGGCAGCGACGGATGGGTGACGACGATGTTGGGTTGCTCGGTGGCGAGCGATATGGTCGCCAGATCGCGCACGGCGTTGTAAGGCAGAGACTTGTACAGGGCCGCGTTGAAGGCGAGGCTGATGTTGCCGAGCAGCAGCGTGTAGCCATCGGGCGTGGCCTTGGTCACGATGTCGGTGCCCAGCGAGCTGCCGGCGCCGCCGCGGTTGTCGATGACCACGGTCTGTCCGATCAACGGGCTGATGCCATCTGCCAGCAGGCGGGCGCTGATGTCGCTGCCGCCGCCGGCTGCGAAAGGCACCACCATGCGTATGGGACGCTCGGGGTACGCTGCGGCCGATTGGGCTGCCACCATGACTGCCGTTATCGCAGCAGCAACGATTGCTGAGTATTTGATCATGACTCCTCCTTTATGGTTATGGCCGGAGTCGGTGGTGGTGCGGGGTTTCGGTGCAGCGCCGCTCCGGTGATCAAAGCATATCACCGGGCGGGGCAGGGTTCATGCGGCCCGGGCTGTACGTGCCGCGGACTTGTCGCCGGTGAGGCAGGCCATCGCGGCATCAACGCCGCCTTTTTTGTGTGGCACACCGGCGAGTTCGAGGCCCATCTCAACACCGGCGAGAGTACCCATCAGCGTGAGGTCGTTGAAATCCCCGAGATGGCCGATGCGGAACACCTTGTCGGCGACCTTGCCGAGACCGCTGCCCAGCGACATGTTGAAGTGTTCCAGCACAACTTTGCGGAATGCGACTTCGCTGTGACCGGCGGGCATCATCACAGCGGTCAGTACCGGTGAATATTCCGCGGGGTTCTGACAGACGATTTCGAGGCCCCATGCATTGACCGCCCGACGGGTTGCTTCGGCATGGCGATGGTGACGGGCGAATACGTTGTCGAGGCCTTCCTCGTCGAGCAGCATTTTCAGCGCTTCCCGCAGGCCGTAGAGCAGGTTGGTTGCCGGGGTGTAGGGGAAAAAACCGTTTTTGTTCGGCGCGAGCATTTCGTCCCACGACCAGTAGGAGCGCGGCAGGCCGGCATTCTTGCTGGCCGCGAGGGCTTTCGCGGAAATGGCGTTGAACGACAGGCCGGGTGGCAGCATCAGGCCTTTTTGCGAGCCGCCGACGGTGACATCGACGCCCCATTCATCATGGCGATAGTCGACCGATCCCAGTCCAGAGATGGTGTCGACCAGGAACAGCGCCGGATGTCTGGCGCGGTCAATGGCCTTGCGCACTTCGCCGATGCGCGAAGTGGCGCCCGTAGAGGTTTCGTTGTGCACGACGCACACCGCCTTGATGGTGTGAGCGGTGTCGGCGGCGAGGCGTGTCTCGATTGCGGCGGGGTCGGCGCCATGACGCCAGTCGCCAGTGATGAATTCGGGTTTCAGGCCAAGGCGCAGCGCGAGGTTTTTCCACAGCGTTGCGAACTGGCCGGATTCGTACATCAACACGGTATCGCCGGGTGACAGCGTGTTGACCAGCGCCGCTTCCCAGGCCCCGGTACCGGAGGCTGGATAAATGACGACGTCCCCCTTGGTTTTGAACACGCGCTTCATGCCGGCGAGGACATCCTTGCCGAGCTGGCCGAACTCCGGACCGCGATGGTCGATGACCGGCATGTCGATGGCGCGCATCACGCGCTCGGGGACAGTGCTCGGTCCGGGAATCTGCAGGAAGTGACGGCCGGCGGTGTAGGTCATGGTGCGCTCCAAGGGCGAGGGTAGAGCGGGCATGGTAATACCGGTTGGCGGACTTAGGCAATCCATTTTTGTATACAAACATATAAAACTTCAAAAAAACAGCGCATGTTTCACGTGTAACTATTCAATAAACATATGATTATTTTGTTATTTATTGAATATTGCCAGGAATCGGCATCAGCGGTATTATGCATACAAATGGAGCCTTGCCATGCCTGATGCTTTGCCTCACCCCTCTAATGTGACTTCGCTGGTCGACCGCCGGTTGCTACATGAAACCGTGATCGACCAGTTGCGCGATCTGATTGTGCAAGGTGAACTCGCACCTGAAACCAAGCTTAATGAACGCGTGCTGGCCGAACGGCTCGGTACATCACGCACGCCCCTTCGCGAGGCAATCAAGTTTCTGGCCTCCGAAGGCCTGGTTGAACTGCTGCCCAACCGCGGCGCAGTGGTGGCGCCGCTGAAGCCGGAAAAGATGAAGGAAGTGTTCGTTGTATTGGGCGCGCTGGAAGCGCTGGCTGGCGACCTCGCCTGCCGCAATGCGACCGAAGAAGATATTGCCGACATTCGCGCGCTGCATTTCCACATGCTTGCCCACCATGCCGCCGGCGAACTGGCGCAATATTTCAAGTTCAATCAGCAGATTCACAGCCGGATCATGGATTGCGCCGGCAATGCGACGCTCGCGGCGTCGTATCGCAGCCTCAATGCGCATGTGAAACGGGCGCGTTATCTTGCCAACCTGTCTCGCGAACGCTGGGACAAGGCTGTGCAGGAGCATGGCGAGATTCTTGATGCGCTGACCCGCCGCGACGGCGCACGGTTGCAGGTGCTGCTGCGGGATCATCTCGCCAACAAACTGGTACTGGTCATGGAAGCTCTCGATAAACGCAAAGCGGAGGCCGCACGATGAATGCCCCCGCAAAACCGGTTCATTTCGCGCGCTCCTCGCCGGAGCACAGCGCACTGTCGCAGAAGTTGCGCCGCGAAGTGCGCGGTGCGGTGCTGTTCGATGCCGCTTCGCGTGGACGTTATTCGACCGACGCGTCGATTTACCAGATCGAACCCGTCGGCGTGGTGGTGCCGAGGGACGAAGACGACGCGCTGGTCACGATGCAGATCGCGCTCGATGCCGGGGTGCCGGTTTTGCCGCGAGGCGGCGGGACTTCGCAATGCGGCCAGACCGTCGGCGCGGCGCTGGTACTCGATGTATCGAAGCACCTCAACGAAATCATCGCCTTCAACAAGGACGCGGCGACGGTGACGGTGCAGCCGGGTCTGGTGCTCGACCATCTCAATGCTTGGCTGAAACCGCATGGCCTGTGGTTTCCGGTCGATGTATCGACCAGCGCGCAGGCGACCATCGGCGGCATGACCGGCAACAATTCCTGTGGTTCGCGTTCGATTCAGTACGGCAATATGGTGCACAACGTGCTGGGCATCGATGCCTGGCTCGCCGACGGCGGGGCGTACCGTTTTGGCGCACTCCCCGAGAACCTGGAGCAGCTCGATGCGCCACAGGGTTACCGGGACTTGGTGTTGCGCATCAATTCAATTGCTATGCGCGAAGCTGAAGAAATCGAGCTTCGTTATCCAAAAGTCTTGCGTCGTGTCGGCGGCTACAACCTCGACATGATGTTGCCTGTCGGTGCGAACATGGCGCATCTGCTGGTCGGTTCGGAAGGCACGCTGGCCTTTTCGCGGCGCATCGAACTGAAGCTGTCGCCGTTGCCGAAACACAAAACGCTGGGCGTTTGTCATTTCCCGACCTTTTATCAGTCAATGGAGGCGCCGCAGCACATCGTCAAGTTGAAACCGGCGGCGGTCGAGCTGGTTGATGACACGATGATCGGGCTGGCGCGCAGCAACCCGGCCTTCCTGCCCATCGTCAATCAGTGTGTCAAAGGCGAGCCCGCCGCGATCCTGCTCGTCGAGTTTGCCGGCGATGATCGTGATGAACAGATCCGCAGGCTGAAAGAACTGGTTGAGCTGATGGCCGACCGCGGCCTTCCCGGCAGTGTGGTCGAAGTGATTGACCCCGCTGTGCAGCGCGAATTCTGGGAGGTGCGCAAGGCCGGTCTCAACATCATGATGTCGATGAAGGGCGACGGCAAACCGGTGTCGTTCATCGAGGATTGCGCGGTACCGCTGGAACACCTTGCGGAGTACACGGATCGCCTGACGCAGGTGTTCCACAAGAATGGCACCAAGGGCACCTGGTACGCGCATGCATCGGTCGGTTGCCTGCATGTGCGGCCGATACTCGACATGCGTCGCGACGGCGCCGAGAAAATGCGTGCCATTGCCGAAGAGGCTGCGGCGATGGTCAAGCAGTACAAAGGTTCATATTCGGGTGAGCATGGCGACGGGCTGGTGCGTTCGGAATGGATCGCGCCGTTTTTCGGACCGAAGATCACCGCCGCATTTGAAGAAATCAAGGACCTGTTTGATCCGAAAGGCCTGCTCAATCCCGGCAAGATCGTGCGGCCGTCGAAGCAGGACGACCGCAGCCTCTTCCGCTTCAAGCCCGACTATCAGGCGCAGCCGCCGATGCCCGCTTTGGACTGGTCGGAGTGGGAGGTCGGTGCGGAGCCTCGTGGAGGCGGCTTCGCCAAGGCCGTCGAGATGTGCAACAACAACGGACATTGCCGTAAATTTGACGCGGGCACGATGTGCCCGTCGTACCGGGCGACCCGTGATGAAAAACATCTGACCCGCGGTCGTGCCAATACGCTACGGCTTGCGCTCTCAGGTCAGTTGGGTCCGGATGCATTGACCTCGAATGCCGTGCGTGAGGTGATGGATCTGTGCGTTTCGTGCAAGGGCTGCAAGCGCGAATGCCCGACCGGCATCGACATGGCGAAAATGAAAATCGAGTTCCTGCATCACTGGCGGCGGCATCACGGCCTGCCGTTGAAGGAACGCCTGATTGCCTACTTGCCGCGTTATGCGCCATGGGCAAAACGGCTGGCCCCGGTACTGAATCTGCTGCAGGGCATCGGCAAACCTTTGCTGGGTTTTGCATCCAAACGTTCAATGCCGGCCTGGCGCAGCGATGCCTTTGTTGCGCCGGCCGCCGCCCGTGCGACGACAAGCCGTGAAGTGGTGTTGTTTGTCGATACCTTCAGCACCTACTTCGAACCGGAAAATGCACGCGCGGCATTACGAGTGCTTGAAGCTGCGGGCTACACCGTACATCTGCCCTTGCCGGCGGACGAAGAACGACCCTTGTGTTGTGGGCGGACATTTCTCTCCAGCGGCCTGGTTGATGAAGCGCGGCGTGAGGCGCAGCGCATGATTTCGACGCTGAAGCCCTATGTGGATCGCGGCGTGCCGGTGGTCGGGCTGGAGCCGTCCTGCCTGTTCAGCCTGCGTGATGAATTCATATCGATGCTGCCCGGCGGCGAGAGTGCCGAACTGGCATTGAATGCCTTCCTGTTCGAGGAGTTTCTGGCGCGCGAGCATGATGCCGGTCGCCTGCAGCTGAAACTGAAAGCCCTGCCGCAGCCGAAAGCGCTGCTGCACGGGCATTGTCACCAGAAAGCGTTTGCGGTGATGCCCACGGTGAAAAAAGTGCTGGGTCTGGTGCCGGGGCTCGCTGTTGAGGTGATCGAGTCAAGCTGCTGCGGCATGGCCGGGAGCTTCGGTTATGAGGCAAGACACTATGATGTGTCGATGCGCATGGCCGAAGCGTCGCTGTTGCCGAAAATCCGCGAGGCCGGCAAAAACACATTGATTGTGGCCGACGGCACCAGTTGCCGGCACCAGATTCATGACGGCGCAAAACGCGATGCGATCCATGTGGCGCGGGTGCTGGAGGCAGCCCTCGCGGATTGACCGCTGATTATCGGCGTCAGGCTTCCCGCGTGTAGCGCCGCACTTTTGCTTCAACCACGCGAACGCCCAGTCCCGGGCCGGTGGGCACGTTAAGCCAGCCGCCCTCGAGCTTGATTGGCTCCGTCACGATGTCATCTGCAAGGTAGGGGCTGGACAGGCTGACGCCCCAGTCCACCGCCGGTATCGCCGCAGCGAGATGCATCAGTCCGGCGCTCGCAATACCCGCTTCGGCGATCTTGCAGGCGAGGTTGACCTGCATGCCGAGTTTTTCGCAGAGCAGGGCAGAGTCATACACCGGACGCATGCCGCCGAGCTTGATGGTTTTCAGGCTGCAGCCCTGCGCGGCCTTCATGTCGTGGTGATGCTGGAGGTCATCGATGCTGTGCAGGCCTTCATCGACGCCGATCTTGACGCGGCTGGCGGCGGCGACGCGCGCCATGCCGGCAACGTCATGGCCGGCGACCGGCTGCTCGAAAAATTCGATGCGAGTGTCGGCGATGCCGCGTACGAAGCGGATTGCTTCATCCGGTGTCCACGCCTGATTGGCGTCGGTGCAGATTAGTACCTTGTCGTCTTTTACCGTTGCGCAGATCGCGCGCGAGCGTTCAGCATCGGCTTCAGGTGATGCAACACCGACCTTGATCTTGATCGCGACATAACCCTCCGCCAGCCGTTTTTGTGTTTCAGCGATATCGCCTTCAGTGCTGCCGGTACCGATCAGGCGCAGCGCGGGCACACGCATGCGTTTGGCGCCCCCAAGCAATTCGTAAACTGGTTTGCCTTTGGCCTGGCCCAGTGCATCCCACAAGGCCATTTCGATGGCGGCCTTGGCGCTGTTGTTGCCGTACAGATACTGGCCGGCGCGGTGCATCGCGGCGTCGATGTCATCCGCCGGCAGGCCTTCGAGTTTATCGGCGAGGTAACGGATCGCCGCGACCATGCTGCCCGGAGTTTCTCCGGTCATCGTCGGTGCCGAAGCGGCTTCACCCCAGCCGATGATCCCGTCGCTGGTTTCAATTCGCGCGAGTACGTTCTCTGCGTTGCGCACTTCTTCGAACGACATTTTCACCGGCTTGATCATCGGCAGGCTGATGGCAATGGCTTGGATACGCTGGATACGCATGATGAGAGTCCCGGAAAAAAGCGGCGCCGCAGCGCCGCTTTTATATCAATTGAATCAAATGCCTGGAAATAAAATCAGAGTTTACCGATCTTCTGTACGGCTTTGGCCATGCGGGCGTAATCGGCTTCAAAGAAAGTCTTGAACTCGGCGGTATCGCGGTAATCCGGTACGACCTGCACTTTTTTCAGTGCCTCGATGAATGATGGATCCGCGGCCGCTTTGCGCACCAGGTCGCGCAACTGGTTCAGCGTGGCATCGGGAATACCCGCTGCGGTAAACAGGCCAACCCATAGATAGGCCTCGATATCGATGCCCTGTTCCTTGAGTGTTGGCGTGTCTGCGAAAGACGGATGGCGCTTGAGACCGGTGTTGCCGATGGCCTTGAGCTTGCCGGAGGCCACATGTGGGTGCACGGCGGCGGGACCGCTGGCTGTGGCATCAACATGGCCGCCCAGCGCCTGGGTGATGGCGGGGCCGCCGCCGGTGGTCGGCACGTGACGCATCTTGATGCCAACTGCATCGACGAACATTTCAAACGGTACGTGCGTGATTCCGTACGGACCGGATGAGGAGAAAGTGTAAACGCCGGTCTTCTTTTTCAGCAGCGCCGCGAATTCCTTGGCTGTTTTCACCGGCACTGAAGGGTGGGTCACCATGATCAGCGGGTCGGCGCTCATCAGCGCGACCGGCTGGATCTGCGCCAGCGTGTAAGGCGACTTGATGCCGTAGAGTTTGTCTTTCTCGATGACCAGATAAAGATTCGGCGTTGTGACCAGCAGCGTGTGGCCATCGGCCGGCTGGTTGGCGACGAAGGCCGTGCCGACGGCTGCGGTGCCGCCGGAGCGGTTGACTACAGGCGCGGGTTGTTTGGTCAGGCGCTCGATGATGGCCGACAGCGGCTGCGCGTGAATCTGGTTCATGCCGCCCGGCGGATTCGGCACGACGATGGTCATGGCCTTGTTCGGGAAACCCTGGGCAAGGGCAGTTGAGGCCGCGCAAGCGCAGGCGACAGCCAGTAGCATTTGTTTCATCAGTAACTCCTCCAGTGTGGTTTTTCCGGCGGCATGAAGTGCGGCCGTTGGTATTGATTTTCTGGTGATTCTTGCGCGAAAACGTTAAACCGTACGCTACACGGTGTCAACCGTATTCGAGTCTTTGCGGACAGTTGGCAACACGAGTCAAACTCGTTAGCCTACGCGCTCAGTTGGTGCGGCGATAAGCGCTGTGCATACGAAACCTTCTCCGGAAAAAATTCGCACATGACCAAAAAAATCCAGACGGTCCTGATCTACGGCTATGGCGTCATGGGCCAGGGCGTGGCCCGCACCTTTGCCAAGGCCGGGTTTGACACCATCATCCGCAGCAGTCGTGCCTCGGAACTGAAAGATCTGCCCGCCGGCGTGCGTGCAGTCGCCAAACTGCCGGAGACGCCGCCAGACCTGGTGCTGGAACTGGTGCCGGAAGAAGTGAAAACCAAGCAGGCGGTTTATCTGGAAGTGGAGGCCGCGTATCCGGGCGCAGATGTGATCATCGCCACCGGTACCTCCGGCCTTGATCTGGTGGAGCTGGCTAAACCGCTGAAACATCCAGAACGTTTTCTCGGACTGCATTACTTCATGCCTGCGGACCAGGCACTTGTGGTGGAAGTGATGGCGGGCCCTTCGACACCGGCTGCATTGGTCGATCTGTGTACCGAGGTGCTGCGGCGTACCGGCAAGGAACCGGTGGTGCTGTACAAACCCATCGTCGGTTTTCTGGTCAACCGGCTGCAGCACGCGATTCTTCACGAAGCCTATTATCTGATCGAAGCTGGCGTGGCGAGCGCTGCCGACATCGATCACGCCGCACGGCGCATGCTCGCGCCGCGGATGTGCATCAACGGTTTGATTGCACAGAAAGATCTGAGCGGCTTGAGCATTCATGCCGGTGCGCAGGCGTCGATCGTCCCCGAGCTTTTCCACAACGGCGTTCCCAATCCGATGCTGCAGGACATGGTCAAGCGCGGCGAGACAGGCACAGCCGCGGGCAAGGGTTTTTATGACTGGGAAGGCTGTGATACCGGAGCGGTGCGCAAGCAGGCTTCCGAGCAACTGGCG
The DNA here is from genome assembly GCA_945862135.1 of Bordetella parapertussis. Taxonomy (GTDB): domain Bacteria; phylum Pseudomonadota; class Gammaproteobacteria; order Burkholderiales; family SG8-41. Next base: position 15,767 of record CAMAYE010000002.1, on the reverse strand, counting down.
AAGCTGACCGAGTTTCTCGATTCCGACGTTTTCAAGTCCGCGCCCAAGACCCAGCCCAAGCCGCGCGATCCGCGGCAGTGACATCCGGTCAGGCGCTGCGCGCCGGTGCGCGTGAGGCCTTGGGCGTACCGGCCGCCGTGCTCGGCGCCGGATTTCTCGGTTACGGCTCTCTGGCGGGAGATGCAGGTTATTCCATCTGGCTGACGCTGTCGGCGACGCTGGCGATCTGGGCGCTGCCCGGCCAACTGGTGCTGATGGAAATGCACGCGCGTGAAGCCGCCTTTCTGGCGACCGTATTTGCGGTGTCGCTGAGCGCAGCAAGATTTCTGCCGATGACCCTGACGCTGATGCCGTTGATGCGCGGCGGCAGCCGGGTACGCCGGTTATGGCAATTTCTGTTTGCTGCACAGCTGGTGTCGATGACGACCTGGGCGGTGGCGATGCGCCGCTTCGAGGAGATGGATGTCGATGCGCGCTGGAATTATTTTCTCGGATTTTCCGCAGTGTGCATTGGTTCAGCGTTGCTGTTTGCGGCGATTGGACAATTACTGATCGGCGCGCTACCGCCGCTGGCGCGTTATGGTCTGGCCTTGCTGACACCACTGTACTTTTTTGTCACGCTGGTGGGCGAAGCGCGTACGCGCATGGCCATCGCCGCACTGGTTTGCGGTACGGCTGTCGCACTGGTGTTGCATGTTTACGCGCCGGCATGGAGCCTGTTCGGCGCGGGTTTCATCGGCGGCACCATCGCCTGGGCCTGGCAGGGGTCGCATGTCCGCCGCCGCTGAACTGTGGTTGCTGATGCTGGCCTGCGGCGGCGCCACCTATCTGTGGCGTGGATTGGGCGTGATGTTGTCGGGACGGCTCAATCCCCAAAGCGCGGTGTTTGAATGGGTGTCGTGTGTCGCCTACGCGCTGGTGGCCGGGCTGATCGCCCGCATTATTGTTGCGCCGTCTGGGCTGATGGCGCAGACCGCGTTGACCGACCGCCTGCTCGCCTGTGTTGCCGCATTTGCCGCCTACCGACTGGCCCGCGGCAATATGTTTGTCGGGCTGCTCAGCGGCGTACTCATTTTCGTTGCTGCAACGCATCTGCGCAGCGTAATCCTCTAAAATTACGCCATGAGCGGCGAAATTCTGATGACGCGCCAGGCCGATGTGGCCACCGTCACGTTCTCCAATCCCCCGAAACTGAATGCGCTGACGGTCGCGATGTGGCGCGAACTGGCGGCGGTGATGCATCGTCTGTCGGAGGATGATGCGTTGCGCTGCGTGGTGTTGCGCGGCGCAGGTACGGAGGCGTTTGCTGCGGGCGCTGACATCGCCGAGTTTGCTACCGAGCGCAACACCGTCGAGCAGGGCAAGAGTTATCACCGTGAGCTGGTGTTCGGCGCTTTGCGCGCGGTCGGAGAATGCCGGCATCCGACGGTGGCAATGATTTATGGCGCCTGCGCCGGCGGTGGTCTGGAGCTGGCCTGTCAGTGTGATCTGCGCATTGCCGGGAAAAGCGCGCGGTTCGGAGTGCCGATCAATCGCTTGGGATTCGCGATAGCCTACGACGAGCTGGCGGCGCTGTTGCCCTTGATCGGACGTGCGGCGGCGCTGGAGATTCTGATCGAGGGCCGGATGCTGGGCGCCGATGAAGCGTACGCCAAGGGTCTGCTGACGCGTGTGGTGGATGACGATGAACTGGCTGCTGAAACTGCGGCGTCGGTGCGGCGCATCGCCGACGGTGCGCCGCTTGTGGCGCGCTGGCACAAGCAGTTCATTCAGCGTCTGACGCCGCAGCCGGCGCCGTTGAGCGAAGCCGAGATCAACGCTAATTTCGATTACTTCAACACCGACGATTACCGCATCGGCTACGATGCCTTCATCAATCGGCAGAAGCCCCGGTTCACCGGGCGCTGACGCGCTTTAATTCAACGACACTGGGAAACATCATGGCTGGACCGTTATCGCATATCAAAGTGCTGGATCTTTCGCGAGTGCTCGCCGGACCGTGGACCGCACAGAACCTGGCCGACCTCGGGGCAGAGGTGATCAAGGTGGAGCGTCCCGGCAAGGGCGACGATTCACGCAGTTATGCACCGCCGTTCCTGAAAGACGAGCAGGGCAATGAAACGAAGGAAGGCGCCTATTTCTGCGCCGCGAACCGCGGCAAGAAATCGATCACGGTTAACCTGAGCAAGCCCGAGGGCCAGCAGCTGGTGCGCGAACTGGCGAGAGGCGTTGATGTACTGGTGGAGAATTACAAAGTTGGTGATCTGGCGCGTTACGGTCTTGGTTATGACGACCTCGCCAAACTCAATCCCGGCCTGATCTACTGTTCAGTCACTGGCTTCGGTCAGACCGGCCCGTACAAGGATCGTCCCGGCTACGATTTCATGGCGCAGGGCATGGGCGGGCTGATGAGCATCACCGGAGAGGCCGATGGCGTGCCCGGTGGCGGACCGCAGCGTGTCGGCATTCCGATCATCGACATGACCACCGGCATGTACGCGACGATCGCGATCTGCGCGGCGTTAGCCAACCGTGCGGTGACCGGCAAAGGGCAGTGGATCGATGTCGCGTTGCTCGACAGTTGCGTAGCCTTCCTTGCCAACCAGGCAATGAATTATTTTGCCACCGGCGAATCGCCCACCCGCATCGGCAACGCGCATCCGAACATCGTGCCGTATCAGACTTTCAAGACCAGTGACGGCGCCATCATCCTCGCCTGCGGCAATGACAACCTGTTCAACAAGTTCTGCGATGCCGCCGGCTGTCCCCATCTGCCCAAGGATGTGCGTTTCGCCACCAATGCCGAGCGCGTGAAAAACCGCGTCGAGATTACGCGGCTGCTCAACGAGGTGTTCGAAAAGCGCACGACCAAGGAGTGGGTCAAGCTGCTCGACGACGCGGGTGTCGCCAACGGCCCGATCAACACCATCAAGGAAGTGTTCGAGGAGCCGCAGGTGATAGCCCGCGGCATGAAAATCGAATTGCCGCATGCGGCGGCGGGCAAGGTGCCGCTGGTGGCGAGCCCGATGAAGTTTTCCGGTACGCCGCTGCAACACGACATCCCGCCGCCTGTGGTGGGACAGCATACCGATGAAATTCTGCGCAGCGTGCTGAAGAAAACTGATGCGGAAATTGCTGCGCTGAAGGCATCCGGCGCAGTCTGAGCCGCGGCGGTCAGAAAAAACTGATCAGCATCTTCGTTGCCAGCGTAAACAGCACGGCGGCGAAGATTTTTTTCAGCAGCGCACCCGGTGTGCGATGGGCGAGGCGGGCGCCGAGCGGCGCCAGCGACATGCTGGCGATGACAATGCCTGCAAGTGCCGGCAGATAAATGAACCCCAGGCTGTACTGTGGCAATCCGGGCTGTCCGATACCGGTGACCAGAAATCCGGCCGTGCCTGCGGCCGCGAGCGGCCAGCCGATAGCCGCTGCGCTGCCGATGGCTCGATGGATGGCAATGCCGCGTTTGACCAGATAGGCCACAACCAGCGCCGCGCCGCCGGTGGCGGTCAGGCTGGAAATCACTCCGATGACAGCTGCGGAGAGGTTCAGTCCAGCGGTCGAGATGGGCGCGGCTCCGGCCTGCGGCTTTTTGCCGAAAAACATTTGTGCCGAGATGTAGTAAATCAACAGCGTAAACACTACGGTCAGCAACCGTACATCCAGTACGCTGGCCAGTAATGCCCCGCTGAAGGTGCCGGCGATGATGCCCGGCGCCATGCGTTTGACGATGGCCCAGTCCACCGCTCCGTGGCTGTGGTGCGCACGTACGCTCGATACCGATGTAAACAGAATCGTCGCCATGGACGTACCGAGCGCCAGATGCACTACCTGCAACGGATCGAAACCCTTTGCTGCATAGACGAATGCCAGAACCGGGACCATCGCAGCACCGCCGCCAATGCCCAGCAGCCCGGCGAAAAAGCCGACAAAGGCGCCGAGGGCGAGATAGGCCCACCACCACTCAAACATCGACGTCAGTCCCGGGTCATTTCATCAGGCCGAGAATGAACTTCCATTCGTCGGGATCCACCGGTGTGATCGACAGGCGGCTGCCTTTGGCGAGTACGCGCATTTTGGCCAGTGGTTTGTGTTTGCGCAGTTCAGTCAGCGAGATCAGAGGCGTTTTTTTGACGAAACGGAAATCGACGTGCAGCCAGCGCGGATTCTCGGGTGTCGCGGTTTCGTCGTAATACTTGCTCTTGCGGTCAAACTGCGTGGCATCAGGGTAAGCCGACTTGCTGACTTCGGCGATGCCAACAATGCCGGGTTCGTCGCAGTTGGAGTGGTAATAAAACGCCTGATCACCGGGTTTCATCTGGTCGCGCATGAAATTGCGTGCCTGGTAGTTGCGCACGCCGGTCCATGGCGTGGTTTTGTCGCGGGCGAGGGCGTCGATGCCGTAAACGTCGGGTTCGGATTTGATCAGCCAGTAGCGCATGTCGAAATCATCGGTGATTGGTGGCCAAAAAAAATGCGGCACAGCCGCATTTTTGTGTGGGTCCCCCGCATGTGCCGTCACAGACCAGCATCCTGAACCTAAGGTTCAAGGCGGCCACCTTCCGGATTTCTTCAGGCACATCCGCGTGGGACGCGCACACCGAAACCGCTATGGTCGGCGACCTGTGCAGTATCTATTGGCTCAAAGAGTATATGGCCTGAACAAACACCGCAGGGGAAACTCTGGACGGCTTGATGATCGGCGGACTGCCGGTGGAGCAGTTAACAACAAACTGCGAAACTCAGAACAGTTTGCTTTGCTCCGCCATCGCCTGATCGATGGCCGTCTCCATGCGTTGAATTCTACGCTTGGTTTCTGCGATATCAAAGCTGCCACCAACTTTCATCGAAAGAAATTCATGCGCGATGTTCAGTGCTGCCATGATCGCGACACGTTCGGTGCCGATGACTTTGCTGCGGTCGCGGACTTCCTGCATTTTGGCATTCAGATAGTCCACAGCTTCAAGAAGGCCCTTTTGCTCGTGTTCCGCACAAGCAACGCGAAACTCGCGCCCCATGATGTTGATCTGCAAACTCTTTGCGTCAGCGCTCATGTTTCCTCGGCAGGAATCTGCTGCACGATCTGTTCAAGGCGGCTGCTCGCGACATCAATTTTTTCTTCGAGTTGTTTGTTGCGATGTAGGGCCGAGGCCAATTCCTGACGCAGCCGCTGCGTGTCATCACGCAGTCGCTGATTGGCGTCAACAAACTGACTCAATTTGTCCTCGAGCGTTTTCAGTTCCGCTTCCATGCGCGCACTATAGTGGGGAAAATCCAGCAGGGTCAACCGCTAAGGCGTCGTTTTGAATGTAATTTGGCATGTTTGCCACGGCGCTTGCTGTTGCCGGCAATGCCGGGCCAAACCTACCGCTTCGTTTTCGCTAATCCAGAAAGCTGAAGATTAATAAGTATATGTTTTTATTGAATATTATTTTTTCGATGTGGCGTCTGCTGGCGATGCCCAGCGCAGCCTGCGCTACAATCCCGCCTGTCCAGGACGAACCGCTACCGCATGCGGTGCGTTCCGGACGCGTTTCAGGTGCCGACGCTCCCCGCAAGGGACGTCGGTGAAACGGGAAACAGGTGCGGTCGCAAGACCAATTCCTGTGCTGCCCCCGCAACGGTAAGCAACCGGCGTTCAGACCAGCGAATGCCATGGCGCGTCAGAAGCCACTGTCTCTAAGGGGATGGGAAGGCGATGTGCCAGAGGTTGCAAGCCCGGAGACCGGCCTGGTTCGCCAGTCAGGAACAGTCGCGCAGGGCGGCCTACCGGATCATGCACATTGCGTGCATTTCATTCCTTTGGGTAACTCTGTCGATTTTCCTTTGTGTTGCAACCTGCGTGCGGCGGGCACGCGCAATCAAGGAAATTGCATGAAGAGTTTTCCCATCGTCGCCGCGGCCTTGTCCGCGGCAGCTCCCCCCGGTTTTTCCGCGGAACCCGTGATCCTGGCTGCCGCGCTGCCACCGGTCGTGGTGACTGCGACACGTTTCCCGGATATCCCGCGCCAGTTTCCGGTCGGTGTCACCGTGATTACCGAAGAAGATATCCGCAACAGCACCGCGAGTACCGTCCCCGAATTGCTGCGCATGCTGCCCGGTGTGCAGACCCGTGACCTTTCGGGCTCCCCCAACCTGCAGGTGGATCTGCGCGGTTTCGGCATTTTCGGCGACCAGAACACGCTGGTGCTGCTCGACGGCCAGCGCATCAGCGAAAACGAACAGCTCACGGTGAACTGGTCAGCGATTCCGCTGGACGCCATCGAACGCATCGAAGTCATGCGCGGCAGCGGTTCAGTGCTCTACGGCGCGGGCGCGACTGGCGGCACCATCAACATCATCACCAAGACGCCGGTAGCAAACACCCGCAGCGGATTTGTTGAAGGCGGTGTGGGCAGTTATCGCACGCGTGACGTACGCATTGGCGCCAACATCGCCGGCGAACGCACCGGCCTGCGCCTGACTATGGCGCACCGTGAAAGCGACGGTTACCGCGACAACAATGCGCTGCGCATCGACAGCGCGCAGCTCGACTGGCGCTACACCGGTGACCATGGCGCGCTGACGCTCAAAGCCGGCGCTGATGACCAGCGCACCGAATTGCCGGGATCGATCAGCGAAGCGCAGATTGCAGTGAATCGCAAACAAGCCGCGCTGCCCGGCGATTTCGGCTTGCTGAGTGGCGGATACCTGAATCTTGGCGGCAGCATGAAGATGGGCGAGGGGGAAGTCGCCGCCAATATTTCTTATCGAAAGAAAGACACCGACTCGTCGTTTTTTGTCTCCACGCCATTCCGTAACAACGTGCAGACGGAATCAACGCAGTGGCTGTTCACGCCGCGCGCCAGGCTGCCGTATGAGTTCGGTGGCATGAGCCACACGCTGGTGGCGGGCATTGATGTCGAAGACTGGGATTTCCAGGGTACGGCCGGGCCGTCCATCGTCGGCCGCCCGCAGGCGACTCAGCGCAGCGATGCGTTATATGCCCAGCACACGACGCTGTTTGCCGGCGGCACTTCGTTTGCCATTGGCGCGCGCGGCCAGCGCGTGACCTACGGCGTCGCGGATCCGGCCAATGCTGCTGTCCGCGCCGAACGCAAACGTAATCTGGATGCATACGATATTGCGTTGCGTCAGCCGCTGGGCGGCAACTGGGCGGCATACGGCAAGATCGGCAGCAGTTTCCGCATGCCCAACGTCAACGACAACTACAGCCTGTTCACCGCAACGGTGAATCTGCTCGAACCGCAGACTGCGCGTGACCGCGAAATCGGTCTGGAGTCCGTCAGTGCAAAGGCACGTTACCGGCTGGCTTTGTATGAAATCGAGCTGGAAAACGAAATCCTGCTCGATCCGGTGACTTTCACCAATCGTAACCTGCCGCCGACGCGCCGTCGTGGCGTTGAAGCGGAAGCGCGTTGGCAACCGATGCCCGGCGTTGATCTGTCAGCGGGCTATACCTACGCCGAAGCGGAGTTTCGTTCCGGCAGCTTTGGCGGTACGCCCATAGCCGGAAACGATGTACCGCTGGTGCCGCGTCATGCCGCCAGCCTGGGGGCGGGCTGGAAATTCATGTCGCGGGCACGGGTTGATGCCGTGTTGCGTTATACCGGCGAGCAGCGTTACGACGGCGACGAGCTGAACACCTTCAACCAGAAAATGCCGGCGTATACCGTTGTCGATCTGAAGCTGGCGTATGACCAGGCCGACTGGCGCGTCACGGCCGGCATCCAGAACCTGTTTAATGAACACTATTTTTCATACGGTGTGTTCACCGGTTTCCCGACCTACTCGGCGCTGCCGGCGCCGGAACGCGTGTTGTATGTGACAGCGCGTTATACCTTCCGCTGAAGCGCTGCCATGGTTGGCAGAAAAAGCCGTGCATTGCGCGGCTTTTTCATCGCAGCTTTTCCTTAATTATCAAAAGTTTGCTATTGTTCGGGCCGTGCAATCGATGTCCGGAACCGAGCTCTACTTACGACTGCTGCGCCATGTACGGCCGTACTGGCGCACGTTCGGTATCGGCGTGCTCGGCATCATCGTGGTTGCGGCCACCGAACCGGCACTGCCGGCACTGCTGAAACCGCTGCTCGACGGCGTATTCGTCAACAAGGACCCGTCGGTAATCCGCTGGACCCCGGTGTTCATCGTCGGCCTGTTTGTGCTGCGCGGTCTTGCCGAATATGTGGCGCAGTTCGCGCTGTCCTGGGTCGGCAACCGGCTGGTGATGGACCTGCGCGGCATCATGTTCCGCAAGCTGCTGACATTGCCCGCGCGTTATTACGACGATCAGGCTTCGGGCAATCTCATTTCGCGGCTGACTTTTGATGTCATGCAGGTGACTACTGCAGCGACCAGCGTGCTGACTGCGGTATTCAAGGATGCCCTGGTGATCATCGGCCTGCTCGGCTGGATGTTCTGGCTCAACTGGAAACTGACGATGCTGTCGCTGGTGATGACCCCCGTCATTGTGCTGGTCGTGCGGGTGATCAGCGTGCGCCTGCGCAATTCCAGCCGCCAGGTGCAGCAGCAAATGGGTGACATGACACAGGTGATCCAGGAAACCATCGAAGGCCATCGCGTGGTAAAGCTGTTCGGTGGACAGGATTACGAGCAGAAACGCTTTGATGCACAGGCGAACAATGTGCGCCGCCAGTTGATGAAGCAGGTCGCTGCGTCTGCCGCCAGTGTGCCGATCGTGCAATTCATTGCGGCCCTGGCGCTGGCGACGATTGTTTATCTGGCCACCCAGCAGTCGAACACCGACCAGATCACCGTCGGTGGATTTGTGTCTTTCATTACCGCGATGCTGATGCTGACGGCGCCGCTGAAGCGGGTCACCAGCATCAATGAACCGCTGCAGCGCGGGCTTGCTGCCGCGGAGAGCGTTTTCGCACTGGTCGACCAGCACAGCGAAACCGATACCGGCAGCGCTGATCCGGGTCGCGTACGCGGCGAAATCCGTTTCGAGCAAGTCCGTTTCGCCTACGGCGCCGATGGCCGCCAAGCGCTGGACGGCATCGATCTGGCGATTGCGCCGGGTGAAACGCTGGCGCTGGTCGGCGCCTCGGGCAGCGGCAAGACCACGCTGGCCAATCTGGTGCCGCGCTTCTATCAGCCAACGGGCGGACGCATCCTGCTTGACGGTCAGGATATTGCCGGACTGAAGCTTTCTGCGCTGCGCGCCAATATCGCGCTGGTCAGTCAGGACGTGGTGCTGTTCAACGATACCGTGGCGGCTAACATTGCCTACGGCGCGATGAACCAGTCGTCGCGCGCCGACATTGTTGCGGCAGCTGAGGCAGCGCATGCGATGGAATTCATCCAGCAGATGCCCCAAGGGCTCGATACCATGGTCGGCGAGAACGGCGTCAAGTTGTCGGGCGGTCAGCGCCAGCGTCTGGCGATTGCGCGCGCCTTGCTGAAAAACGCACCGGTGCTGATTCTCGACGAAGCCACCTCTGCGCTTGATACCGAATCCGAACGCCATGTGCAGGCCGCGCTGGAAGTGCTGATGCGCGGCCGCACCACCATCGTCATTGCGCACCGCCTGTCGACCATCGAAAACGCGCATCGCATCGTCGTGCTTGATGGCGGGCGTATCGCCGAAAGCGGCGCGCATGCTGAATTGCTGGCGCGCAGCGGCAAGTACGCACAGCTGTATCGCAATCAGTTCCTTTCAAGCGGGGAGGGTTGAGTCGTGCCGCATCTGTCTGTGATCACTCCCGTATACAAGGCCGAAGGCTGCCTGGATGAACTGTATCGGCGGCTGGTCGCAGCCATCGAGCCGGTGACTGCGGATTTCGAGATCATCATGGTCGAGGACTGCGGCGGTGATCGATCCTGGGACATCATCTGCAGCCTTGCTGCGGCGGACCCTCGTGTGAAAGGCCTGCAGTTCAGCCGCAATTTCGGCCAGCATTACGGCATTACCGCAGGGCTGGATGTTGCTGAAGGCGATTGGGTGGTGGTGATGGACTGTGATCTGCAGGATCGCCCCGAAGAAATTCCCGCGCTGTATGCGAAGGCACAGGAAGGTTATGACGTGGTACTCGCCCGCCGCGGCGGCCGTACCGACGGTGCGCTGAAGCGGTTTTCGTCGTGGTGTTTCTATCAGCTGCTCAGCTGGCTGGCGGATACCGAATACGACAGTGCGACCGGCAACTTCCGCATCATCTCGCGCAAGGTGGTGATGGCCAGCCGACAGATGCGCGAACAGCTGCGCTTTTTTGGCGGGTTGGTGAACTGGATGGGATTCCCGACCGCGGCAATTGAGGTGAGCCACGCGCTGCGGCACGAAGGGCAATCGACCTATACTTTTTCCAAGCTGTGGCGCTTGGCTACGGACACCATCATTGCCTATTCCGATAAACCCTTGCGGCTGGCGGTACGATTCGGATTCATGATGTCCTTGCTGGCTTTTGCGGCGGGCTTGTTCATCCTGGTGCGAGCAGCGCTCTACGGATCAACGGTGGTCGGCTGGCCGAGCCTGTTTGTATCGGTCTATTTCATTGGCGGCATCATCATCAGCATACTCGGCGTACTTGGGATTTATCTGGGCAAGACTTTTGATGAGGCGAAGAAGCGTCCGCTGTACATCGTGATGAAAACAACGTTCGACCATGCATCCCGCGATCCGGCGCGTTGAGTGGGACAGCGCTGCGTTCGGGCGCGATTGCTACGAAATCACTGCGCTGGATGAGAATGCCCTGCGTGCCGCAACAAAGTACCCGGGCCATTATTCAATCAAGGTTAATCCGCTGACGTCGAAAGTCCTGCTGCACGAACACGGTTTTTATTACTGCGACACGCTGCTCGAACCGCACTGCCATGCAGAACGATTTATCGGCCATCGCGATCCCCGGGCAACGCTTTCCCGTGATGCAAACCTCGCTGAACTGCTGACAATCTGCCACGGCGCCTTCGAGCATGGCCGTTTTCATCGCGATTTCAATTTGCCGAAAGCGCAGGCGGACCAGCGTTACGACAACTGGCTGCGACAGGTGCATGCCGCAGGCGGTGCTCGCGGACTTTTATTCGACGGCGAGCTTGCTGGTTTCATGGCCATCGACGGCAGCCGGTTTGTACTGCATGCGATGGCTGAAAAATTCCGCGGGCGCGGCATTGCCAAATTTCTGTGGACAGTCGTGTGTGATGAACTATTTTCACAGGGCCACGCTGAAGTCAGCAGCTCAATTTCTGCCGCCAACATTGCAGCCGCAAATCTCTACCTGACACTGGGCTTCCGGCTGCGCCATCCCGTCGATATTTACCATCGGATGACGACATGAGCTATCTATTTGTTTTTGTTACAATTTTTCTGACGGTTTATAGCCAGATCGTGATCAAATGGCAGGTTGTTGCGGCCGGCGCGTTTCCGTTGGAAACGCCGGATCGGTTGTGGTTTCTTGCCAAACTGCTGGTCAATCCCTGGGTGATCTCCGCGCTCGCGGCCGGCCTTCTCGCCGTGGTGTCGTGGATGGCGGCGATGACCAAGCTCGATCTGTCGCATGCCTACCCCTTCATGAGCCTCGCTTTCGTATTGGTGCTGGTGTTGAGCGCACTGGTGTTCCATGAGCCGGTGAATGCTTGGAAGATCGCCGGGCTCGCGCTGATCACCGTCGGTATCATCGTCGGGAGCCAGGGTTGAGGTTGTGTCCGGCCTGCGCTGCGCCGCTGGCTGCTGAAGGCTGGAATTGTCCGGCCTGTGGCCATCAGCCGCAGCTGCGTGCCGGATTTCTTGCGCTGGCCCCTGAACTGGCTGCGCAGTCAGAAGGATTTGATCCCGCAATGTTCGCCGAGCTGGCGGCACTCGAGGAAAACAACTTCTGGTTTCGCGCGCGCAACCGGCTGATTGTCTGGGCGCTGCAGCGATATGCGCCGTCATTCACCAATTTTCTCGAGGTCGGCTGCGGCACCGGTTATGTGCTGCAGGGTGTGGCGACCGCGTTTCCCGGCGCCGGTATTTGCGGTACCGAAGCGCAGACCGAAGGTCTGCAGTTCGCTGCAAGCCGCGTGCCTCGCGCGACTTTCCTGCAAATGGACGCTAGACACATGCCCTTTGATCGCGAGTTCGACGTCATCGGTGCATTTGATGTGATCGAACACATCGGCGAAGACGAAACCGTGCTGGCGCAAATGCATCGCGCACTGCGCCCGGGCAGCCATCTGCTGCTGACAGTGCCGCAACATCCCTTCCTGTGGAGCGAATACGACGTGCGCGCCCACCATGTCCGGCGATATACCGGCGGCGAATTGCGCCAGAAGCTCGCGCGGGCGGGCTTCGAGACCGTTAAAATGACCTCCTTTGTTTCCGTACTGTTGCCGCTGATGATGCTGTCCCGCCTGACCCGACGCACCGAATCGCCGGATTACGATCCGCTGGCGGAGTTGCGCATCGGGCGCTTGACCAACACGCTGCTCGAACTGGCGCTGGATGTTGAGCGTGCAGTGATCCGTACCGGCTTGCCGCTGCCGTTCGGCGGGTCACTGCTGGCGGTGGCGAGGCGCAAGGCCTGACTTTTTCGATATGAGCACACCGTTCAACAAACCCTTCATCATCGGCCCGGAGCTGGAATACATCGCCGACGCCGTGGCGCGCGGCCATCTCTCCGGTGACGGGCATTACACCAAGCTGTGCCACCGCTGGCTGGAAGAACAACTGGGCGCCAAACGCGCGCTGCTGACGCATTCCTGTACCGCGGCGCTGGAAATGGCAGCAATTCTTTGCGACATCCAGCCCGGCGACGAAGTGATTATGCCGTCGTACACCTTTGTCTCCACCGCCAATGCCTTTGTGCTACGCGGCGGCGTGCCGGTGTTTGTCGATACCCGTCCGGACACGTTGAACCTCGACGAAAAGCTGATCGAAGCGGCGATTACGCCGAAGACACGCGCCATCGTGCCCGTTCATTACGCCGGCGTGGCCTGCGAGATGGATGCGATCATGGCCATCGCACGCCGTCACAATCTGTTGGTGGTCGAAGATGCCGCGCAGGCGGTGCTGGCTGAATACAAGGGCCGGCGTCCTGGTGCGATCGGTGATCTCGGCTGCCTGTCCTTCCATGAAACCAAAAACGTCATCAGCGGCGAAGGCGGTGCGCTGCTGATCAACAACCCGGATCTGATCGAGCGTGCCGAGATCATCCGCGAAAAAGGCACCAACCGCTCGAAGTTCTTCCGCGGCGAAGTCGACAAGTACACCTGGGTTGATATTGGTTCTTCCTTCCTGCCCAGCGAGCTGATCGGCGCCTTCCTGTGGGCGCAATTGCAGCATGCTGCAGAAATCAGCAACCGCCGCCGCCAGTTGTGCGCGCTTTATCAGAATGCATTGCAGGATGTCGCCGATGCCGGCCTGCTGCAATTGCCGCAGCCGGAGCCCGAAGGGGTTGCCGGCAACGGCCACATGTTTTATCTGTTTACGCGCACTGCTGCGGAACGCGGCGCGCTGCTGGCGCATCTGAAAGCGGCCGGTGTGCATGCAGTGTTCCATTACGTACCGCTGCATTCTTCCCCCGCCGGACGCAAATTCGGCCGGACCGCGGGTGCACTGCCGGTGACCGAGGATCTGGCCGAGCGGCTGGTAAGGCTGCCGCTGTTCTTCAATCTCGATGATGCCGCTGCGCGCGACATCGCCGGCCACGTGCGCAGTTTTTTCAAGCGTTAACGCGGCCCCGGCGCTGCCGTGCTGTTCAATTCCCACGCCTTCATTTTCCTGTTCCTGCCGCTGACTGCGTTGGTGTTTTTCGCGCTGGGCCGTTTCAGCGTGAAACTGGCGGCAGGGTGGCTGGCGGCAACTTCGCTGTTTTTCTACGGCTGGTGGAATCCGGCCTATGTTGTTCTGCTGCTGGCATCTATCCTGTTCAATTTCACCGCTGGCAGAGCGATTGCACGTGCCCATGCGGCAGGTGCCGTGTTGCGTAGCCGGCGCTTGCTGCAACTGGCCATTGTTGCCAATCTGGTGCTGCTGGCTTATTACAAATACGCCAATTTTTTCATCGGCAATCTCAATGCGATTGCCGGTACGGATTGGCATTTCGCGCAGGTGATCCTGCCGCTGGGCATTTCATTCTTCACCTTTACCCAGATCGCCTTTCTTGTGGATGCCTGGCAGGGCAAGGTGCGTGAATACAACCTCGTGCACTACGGATTGTTTGTCACTTATTTTCCGCACCTGATTGCCGGGCCCATCCTGCATCACGGCGAAATGATGCCGCAGTTCGCAAGGCGCGAAATCTACCGCCCGCAGTACGACCTGATCGCTGCCGGGCTGACATTGTTTGTGCTGGGACTCGCCAAAAAAGTGCTGATCGCCGACGGTGTCGCACCCTATGTGGCGCCGGTGTTCGATGCGCCGGGTGCGGGGGTCACGCTGACCATGCTGGAGGCGTGGTGCGGCGCGCTGGCCTATACCTTTCAGCTGTATTTTGATTTTTCAGGGTATTCCGACATGGCAGTCGGCCTGTCGCTGCTGTTCGGCGTACGCCTGCCGGTCAATTTTCATTCGCCGTACAAGGCCGTCAACGTCATCGATTTCTGGCGGCGCTGGCACATGACGCTGTCGCGTTTCCTGCGTGATTATCTGTATGTGCCGCTCGGCGGCAACCGCAAAAGCCGGGTGCGTCGCTACACCAACCTGTTGCTGACCATGCTGCTGGGTGGCCTGTGGCACGGCGCGGGGTGGACCTTCGTGCTGTGGGGTGTGCTGCACGGCGTCTATCTGGTGATCAACCATGGCTGGCGTGAATTTCGCCGCCGGCTCGGTCACAACCTGCATCAGTCGACGCCATGGGGAAGGCGAGCGGGATGTTTGTTGACCTTTATTGCTGTGGTTGTCGGCTGGGTGCTGTTCCGTGCGCCCGATGTGGATACGGCGCTGAGCATCCTGCGTGCGATGGCCGGTTTTAATGGTCTGGTGTTGCCGGAAGCATGGGCTGCGAAATTTGCCGGAGTCGGTGCGACGTTGTCTGCGCAGGGCGTTGAATTCGGCGCTACGCCGGCGCTGGCGCGGACTGGTGTGCTGAACTGGATCTGGGTATTGTTGCTAGTGGTCTGGCTGGCACCGAACACGCAGCAGATCATGGCTGCGGCAAAACCTGCGCTGGGTGTTCCCGCGGAAGCCGCATCGCGGATTTGTTGGCGCGTCGCGCCGGTCACTGCCGCATTGACCGTGGTGCTGGCGCTTGCAGTGATCGTCAATCTCGGTCGGCATTCCGAGTTCTTGTACTTTCAGTTCTGATGACGCCGCGCGCATACACGGCCTGGGTGATCGGCGGATGCCTCGCGGTGCTGGCGCCGGTGCTGGCGCTGAACCTGATGCTGCTTGCCAACGATTACCGTCATGACAAGAACCGACTGGCCAGCCAATGGCAGCAGGAAACCGGCGGGGTGACCTACGCGCCACCGATCAGCAGCAACCGCGCATTCAAGGCGCTGCGTCTGGCCGACCGTTCACCGCAAATCAATGCGGTAGTGTTCGGCTCATCAACCGCGATGTCGATCACTGCAGACGCTTTTCCCACGGGTGTCAGCACCTACAATTTTGCGCAAAGCGGCAACGGCCTGACGAGTGTGATCGGCGAAGCGCGGGACGTAACCGCCCGCTACGGCGAGCGGATGCGCTGGCTGGTGATCCCGCTCGATTGGGCGTTGGGTTTTGTGTACGACGGCAGCGAGCCGCCCGCGACTGATCTGTCGCCGGCCAAGGTCGGCGTGCCCGCGGCACCGCCCCTGATGGCGCAGTTGCGCGAAGCGCTCAGCCTGCCGCG
>CAMAYE010000001.1 GCA_945862135.1 Bordetella parapertussis | reverse complement strand
CAAAGCCTCGATGGCGTCGAAGTTAAGGCTGAATTTTCCTTTAGCCATAGAATTTTAGGTCAAGCCCCTTACAATTTACTTTAAGTAATGAAAGCAAGTTTTTATTCAACAACGCTTTTTTGCTGCGTTTCTTTTGCGGTTTTATCCGCCTATAATGCTCCCGCGTTGGTTACTACTCTGCAGTATTTTTACCGTTCAAGCAATAAGAATTTGCATTAGGTGTGGCGCGTAACCCACAGATTAATTTGACTTTTTTCACATTTTTAATTTTCCACTAGATGTCTGTCCGTTGGTGGGCCTTCCCACTATTACTGGTGTTTTTGCTTGCTGCGGCAGGCATTCTGGTCGTCGGATTCGCGGCTGTAATGGTCTATCCGACGCTGCCAACGCTGGAAATCCTTACAGATTACAGGCCCAAGATTCCGCTCAGAGTCTACAGTGCGGACGGCAAGCTCATTGGTGAGTTTGGAGAAGAGCGCCGTGCCGTCGTCAAGCTTGAGCAAGTACCGAAGACTTTGATCAATGCCATCGTTGCCGCGGAAGACGAGCGTTTTTATCAGCATGGCGGTGTGGATTATCTCGGCGTAGCCCGGGCTGCAATGTCAAATTTCACTTCTGGCGGCGTTCGCCAGGGTGCCTCGACGATCACCATGCAGGTAGCACGAAACTTTTTCCTGTCCAAGGAAAAAACCCTGACACGCAAGTTCAATGAAATGTTGCTTGCGTTCAAAATCGAATCAAACCTTAGCAAGCAGCAGATTATCGAGTTGTACATAAACCAGATTTATCTGGGACAGCGCGCCTATGGTTTTGCGGCGGCAGCGCAAATCTACTATGGCAAGCCGCTTGCCGAACTATCTATCGCCCAGCAGGCGATGCTTGCAGGTTTGCCGAAAGCGCCTTCGCGCTTCAACCCGGTAGCCAATCCGTCCCGCGCAAAATTGCGTCAGCAATATGTACTGCGAAGAATGCGGGAGCTCGGGATGCTCACGCCCGATCAATTAGCTAATGCCGACAAAGAACCGCTATCGGTCAAGCAGTCAATCAACGGGTTCCAGATACGCGCCGACTATTTTGCCGAAATGGTTCGTGCCCAGATGTTTGAGCGTTTTGGCGAGGACACGTACACGCGCGGACTCAAGGTTTTTACAACACTGCTGTCTGAACACCAGCGAGCGGCATACGATGCCTTGCGCAAGGGAGTTCTTGAATATGACCGTCGACACGGATATCGCGGTCCGGAGGCGCATGTAGAGCTTACCGGGGAGTTGACGGACACCAAACTGGAGGATGCGCTGCAGGATGCTCCTGACAGTGAAGACTTGTACCCAGCGGTTGTGTTGGAGGCCAATCCAAAACTTGTCCGCGTTTATCGATCCGGTGGTGAACGTATTGCAATTTCAGAAGAAGGACTGAAGTTTGCCGCCCGGATGCTCGGTGAAAATGTTCCACCGAATCAGCGTATACGGCGTGGTGCGATTATTCGCATTACGAAAAACGAAAAAGACCGGTGGCAAATTGTTCAGCTTCCCCAGGTCGAGTCGGCCATTGTTTCGGCTGATCCGCGTAACGGGGCGATTCGTGCACTGGTCGGAGGTTTCGATTTCAACCGAAATCAGTACAACCACGTGACCCAAGCTTTGCGTCAACCGGGATCAAGCTTCAAACCGTTCATTTATTCAGCCGCATTGGAAAAGGGCTTTACTGCGGCAACGGTAGTCAACGACGCGCCGTTGACGTTTACAGCAGCCCAAACCGGCTCGGAGCCGTGGGAACCCAAAAACTATGATGGCAAATTTGATGGGCCGATGCGTTTGCGGACCGCACTGGCTAAATCGAAGAATCTAGTTTCTGTACGTGTTCTGCAGGCGATCACTCCCCAGTATGCGCAGGATTATGTTTCGCGTTTCGGCTTTGATCCCAAGCTCCACCCCCCTTATCTGACCATGGCTTTGGGAGCTGGCAATGTGACCCCGATGCAAATGCTGGGCGCGTACTCGGCTTTCGCGAATGGTGGTTATAAGATTGCACCCTATTTCATTGATCGGGTTGAAGATGACAAGGGAAAAATCCTGCTTGCCAATCAACCTGTCGCAGCCGGCGAGACGGCCGAGCGGGTAATCGATGCACGGAATGCTTTCATCATGTCCAGTCTGATGCGTGACGTGGTGCGAATGGGAACCGCGACCCGAGCCATGAGACTTAAACGCAATGACCTGGCCGGGAAGACCGGAACGACCAACGAGTTTGTCGATGCATGGTTTGCCGGGTTTCAACCCACACTGGTGGCCATTGTGTGGATGGGCTTTGATCAGCCGAAAACGCTCGGCCGCAACGAGACCGGCGGCAGTGCTTCATTGCCGATCTGGATTGATTACATGGCTGTTGCGCTGAAGAACGTGCCGGAAGAGGGATTCAATCCTCCCCCTGGAATCATCGTTATGCCTGTGAATGCCGAAACGGGACTTCGGGTAGATGAAGGGTCCGGTATCAGCGAATACTTTTATCAGGAGTTTCCGGCGCCGTCGTCCGATGGTGCGGCAGGCGGTGAAAAGCTGCCTGACGAAGCGAGAAACCAGTTGTTCTAGGTTGCTCGTCCCATCGAAAACCGCCAACCGGCTTGACGGTCACGATGGTTTTCCAGAAGCTCGCGATATCGTGAGTGTGCGGCCAAATCGCGTTGCCCCGCACCTGATGCTGCAAGGAGTTTGGCATGTCAAGAGAGCGAAGCCGTGATGACGCGCGTAGCGCTATCGCCGTTCAGGCGGCGCGGTTGATGGCGCAGGACGGCATCGAAGATTACGGACTAGCCAAACGCAAGGCGGCCAAACAACTCGGCATGCCGGACACTCGTCGTTTGCCCAACAACGCTGAAATCGACGCAGCTTTGCGTGAATACCAAGTCATCTATCAGTCCGATGACCAGAGGCAGCGTATTCAGCGGCTGCGTGAGCAGGCGGTGAACAGCATGCGCGAATTGTCTGCATTCAACCCCCACCTCACCGGCTCGGTGTTATCCGGTATTGCCGGACCTTACGCAACCATCCATTTGCAACTCTATACAGACAACGCCAAGGCGGTCGAATTGTTCTTGCTGGATCGCGGCTTGTTTTATCGTACGGGGCAGGTACACCTTTACGCAGGGGGTGAATTGCGTAATCTGCCCGTGTTCATCATCGATGATGAGGGAACTGAAATCGAACTGACTGTGCTGGAAACACGGGACTTGCGGGCGCCGGTCCGTGCTACAGCAGAAGGCCGCACTATCGAGCGCGCTAAATTGCAGGTGGTCCAGACGCTCCTCGAAAGCTGAAGTCCGTGATCAGCCGCGGTCCTCGGCCAGCCAGCGTGCCGCGTCCAGTGCAAAATAAGTGAGGATGCCGTCTGCCCCGGCGCGTTTAAATGCAAGAAGGGCTTCCATTGCGCATTTTTTCTCGTCGAGCCAGCCGTTGGCCACCGCCGCTTTAATCATCGCGTATTCGCCGCTGACCTGATAGACATAGGTCGGTGCCTTGTATTGATCCTTTACGCGGCGGACGATGTCGAGGTACGGCATGCCCGGTTTGACCATCACCATGTCTGCGCCCTCCTGCAAATCAAGACCGACTTCCCATAACGCCTCGTCGCTGTTTGCTGGGTCCATCTGATAATTCCGCTTGTCACTTTTGCCGAGTTGTTTGCCTGAACCAACAGCATCTCGAAACGGTCCGTAAAAGCCAGAAGCGTATTTGGCTGAATAGGCCATGATTCGGGTATGGATGTATTTTTTATTGTCGAGGGCTGCGCGAATCGCGCCGATACGACCGTCCATCATGTCCGATGGCGCAACAATATCGACACCAGCGGCCGCGCATACCAGAGACTGCTTTTGAAGCATGCTGATGGTTTCGTCATTCAACACATATCCTGCGGCATTGATTACACCGTCCTGTCCGTGTGTGGTGTAGGGATCAAGTGCAACATCTGTGATCACGCCCAGTTCCGGCAACTGTTTTTTCAGCGCAGCAACGGCGCGTGGAACCAAGCCTTTGGGATTTACTGCTTCGCGCCCGTCGGCAGTTTTCAGCGAACGTTCGATGGCGGGGAACAAGGCAAGTGCTGGAATCCCGACCTTTAAAACGGTCTCGGCATGCCGCAGGAGCTGATCAATGGTGTAGCGTTTGACCCCGGGCATCGAATCCACAGCAACGGTGCGGTTTTTGCCGTCGATGATGAATACTGGATAAATGAGATCATCCGTCGAAAGTCTGTGTTCACGCATCAGGCGACGTGAAAATTCATCTTTGCGCATGCGACGCATGCGAACCGTGGGAAATCGGCCTAAAGGAAGCATGGGCTAATACCTTGGAAATTCAGGGATTTTTGATGTTCTGCCGAAACGGGAACTATTTGTAATTATAGTCGTCTGATATTTAAGATGGCTTAGGCCGTCGCCCGCTTCTCCTCCCTGAGCGGGCGCCTTAATGCTAGTTAAGGCTCTTCGCCCCCGGTTTACTCCCCTTAACCGGGGGTTTTTTATTTCTTAAGCCAGCGTGCGACAACGGCTTGTGCCTGTTTGACGCCAGTCTTGTTGGCACCGGAAAAAATTTGTGCGGTGGCTTCGCCGGGGTACTGTTTGAGTTCTGCTTCGGTTCGCTGCAACACGGCTGTGGATTCCTGGCGGGTGAGCTTGTCCGATTTGGTCAGCAGGATGTGCACGGCCTTGCCGGTTGGTGCCAGCCAATCGAGCATCTGCCAGTCCAGAGGTTTTAAACCATGCCTGGAATCAACAACAATAACTAATAAAATCAATGAATTACGGTTTGTAATGTAAGTGCTTATTAATGCATCCCAGCGCTCCTGCTCGGGTTTGGGGACTTTGGCATAACCGTAGCCTGGCAGGTCAACCAATGAACAATGGTTTCCCATGTCGAAAAAATTGATGGCCTGGGTACGTCCAGGAGTTTTACTGACAAAGGCCAGTTTGCGGCGGTTCGCCAAGGCATTGATGGCCGTGGACTTGCCGGCGTTGGAGCGGCCGGCAAAAGCGACTTCCGCCCCTTGATCCGACGGCATGTCGGCGATTTGGTGGACGGCATAACGAAACTCGAGTTGCGAGAACAGGGACAAGCGGTTTTCCTCATGGCCTTGGGGAGTCGGCCGGGCAAAATGCTATAGAATACAAGCCTTTTCTTCCGACCGTGGGATTAAGGAGTACGTAATGGATCACCCCCGCACCAATCGCCAACTGAAAAACTTGCGGTTTTGGACCGCAGTGGCAGTGGCGCTCGTCGCGCCGGTCGCTTTGGCGCAAGGCGTCATCAAGGGAGATCCGGCCAAAGCCCAGCCCATCGTTAATCAGGTCTGCATGGCCTGCCATGCGGCTGACGGCAATAGCGCGATTCCGGCCAACCCCAGCCTGGCCGGCCAGCATCCCGAATACACCTACAAGCAGCTGCGCAACTTCAAGTCGCAGGGTGGCAAACCCCCGGAACGCAACAACGGCGTGATGGCGGGAATGGTGGCCAATTTGTCGGATGACGACATGAAGAACATCGCAGCTTACTTTGCAGTTCAGAAACCCAAATCGCTTGTCGCCAGAGATGCTGCATTGGCCAAGCAAGGTGAGGCGATTTATCGCGGCGGCATCCAAGCGAAAGGTGTTGCTGCCTGTGCATCCTGCCACGCACCGAACGGTGCCGGCATGCCGGCCCAGTTTCCCCGCGTCGCTGGTCAGCACGCCGAATACACCTCAGCGCAACTGACGGCGTTTCGTTCCGGCCAACGCGCCAACGACCCGGCTCATATGATGCGGATGATCGCTGCAAAGATGAGCGCTCAGGAAATTAAGGCCGTATCAGAATACATCGCAGGTTTGCGCTGAAACTTTCGCAACCTTTGTGCTGACCAAGGGAGACTGCAGCAGTCTCCCTTTTTTGTCGCTAACCCATGGCCCAGCATTCCCCCGCCCGCGCCATTTACGACCTGTTGTCGTCAATGCGTTTCGCTGTCAGCCTGCTGACAATATTGGCTATTGCCTCGGTTGTCGGTACCGTGCTCAAACAGGCGGAGCCTTACGCCAACTATATTTCCCAGTTCGGGCCGTTCTGGTTTCCGGTTTTTGAGAGCCTAGGCCTTTACGATGTTTACCACGCCGCCTGGTTTCTGGCGATTCTGACCTTCCTGGTGCTGTCGACCAGCCTGTGCATCTTCCGAAACGGTCCAGCGATGCTGCGCGAGATGCGCAATTTTCGTGAGCAGGCGACCGAACGCTCACTGCAGCATATTCATCATCGTGCAGATTATGAATTCACCGCTGCGCCCGCAACTGTCATCGAGCGCGTTGCGCAATATTTGCACTCACAAGGCTTCCGATTCCGCACAGTAGCCCGAGGTGAATCGGGTGCGGACACGCTGATTGCAGCCAAGGCCGGCAGTTACCACCGGGCCGGGTATCTGCTTGCCCACTGCGGTATTGTCGTGATCTGCATTGGCGGTCTGCTCGATGGCAACATTCCACTGAAACTGCTGCAGCTGACCGGGCAGAAGGTCATCGAAACAAGAGACATTCCACAAAGCAAGGTGCCGCAGGAGAGCCGCCTTTCACCTTCGAATCTGTCATTTCGCGGCAACGTCAATATTCCGGAAGGCAGCAGCGCAAGTGTGATTTTCATGAACATGGCTGACGGTTATTTTGTCCAGGACCTGCCATTCACAATTGTGCTGAACAAATTTCACATCGATCACTATTCAACCGGGCAGCCCAAGGATTTTGCCAGCGACATCGTGGTGATTGACCGTGAAACCGGCGAGCGCTTCGAACGCACGGTGCGCGTCAACTACCCTTTTATTCACAAAGGCGTAGCAATCTATCAGGCCAGTTTTGCCGACGGAGGAACGCGAATGCAGCTCAAAGGCTGGCCGCTGCTGTCCCCGCGCGCTGCGCCTTTTGATATTGCAGGAGCCGTCAACAAATCGACCAGCATCAAAAGCGGAGATACTGAAATACGTTTGGAGCTTTCCGATTTCCGTCCGTTCAACATTGAAGACCTGGCTGCAAACGACGCCGCAAATTCGCGGGTCGAAACCGCCAGCGTTTCGAAAAAAATCATGGATCAGCTGGGTTCCGCTGCAGCCGACCAATCGAAAAAAGACCTGCGCAATGTCGGACCTAGTTTTCAGTACCGGCTGCGCGACGCGCAGGGTCAGGCTCGCGAATTCAGCAATTACATGTTGCCGCTGCAGCTCGATGGAGCTTGGTATCTGCTGACGGGCGTACGCGCGACACCCAACGAGAGTTTCCGCTATATGCGTCTGCCTCTGGATGCCGAGGGCCGCGTCGAAAGTCATATGCAGCTGCGCGCGCTGTTGCTGGATGAGCGGGTCTGGCCTGAAATTGCCCGCCGATTTGCGCGCAACGCAGTTGCCGGGTCGACGGTTTCAGAGCAGATGCGCGGACGCCTGACGGAAAGTGCCGAGCGCGTCCTCCAGCTGTTTGCGGTGCGCGGCCTGGATTCAGTAGTAGAGTTTCTGGAAAAGGGCATTCCGGCAGCCGATCGCGAAAAAGCCGCTGACGCCTATATCAAGGTCCTGGAAGGTGTGGCTCTGGAAGCCTTACAGCTGTCGCGCGAGCGGGCCAAGCTGCCGCCGGCGCCGTTTGATGAGCAGACCTTGCGCCTGGTGCGGGATAGCCTGATTTCAATCAGCGACAGCTACGCTTATGGCGCACCGGTTTATCTGCAGCTGCTGCAGTATGAAGAAGTGAAGGCTTCCGGACTGCAACTGACGCGTTCGCCCGGCAAGAACATCGTCTATGGCGGTTCGCTGTTGCTGGTGCTGGGCGTATTCGCGATGCTGTATATCCGTGAACGTCGCGTCTGGGTCCTGGTCAAACCGGCGCAGAGTCGCGTCCTGCTGGCGATGGCAACTAACCGCCAGACCCTGGAAAACGAACATGAATTTGAACGTCACAAAGCCGCCCTTGCCAACGTTGTGAAAGGCTGAACCATGGAACTGACCCAGAATTACCCGCAATCACAATCCTGGCTGCGCCGTCTTTCCTTGATGGACTGGTTGTATGCCGTGGCTCTTATTGTTGGCGCTGTTTATGCCCTCAAGCTGTACGGCGATTACATGGACATTTACGAAAAAGCCATTCTCGTTGGAACGGCGCTTTCCATGGCCGGGCTGGGCTGGCATTGGAAGGCCATGCGGGTACTGATGGTTGTCATCATTGGCGTCAGTCTCTGGAGCATTTCGCTTTATCAGGGCGATCTCGCGCGCGCTGAGCAGGCATTTCTGCTCAAGTATCTGATCTCCAGCCAGACTGCAATCATGTGGATGTGTTTTCTCTATGCGATGGCCGGTGTGGCTTACTGGGCCGGTCTGCTGGCGCGCGCTGACGGCGTGACGCAGGCCGCAACCGGATTGACCTGGAGTGCCACCGCAATGGGCCTGATCGGTCTGCTGGTGCGCTGGTACGAGTCCTATCTCGTCGGCGCCGACGTTGGCCACATCCCGATCAGCAATCTTTACGAAGTATTTGTGCTGTTCTGCATCATTACCGCGCTGCTCTATCTTTATTACGAAGGCCGGTACGCCACACGCAAGCTCGGCGCCTTTGTGCTGATGATCATTCTGGCCGCGGTGGCTTTCATCCTTTGGTACACCTTTGATCGCGGCGCCCATGAAATCCAGCCCTTGGTGCCGGCATTACAGTCCTGGTGGATGAAAATTCATGTACCGGCCAACTTTGTCGGTTACGGGGCTTTCTCGATTGCCGCGATGATTGGTATTGCCTATCTGCTGGCGCAAAAAGGTGTGCTGACCCGCCTGCTGCCGCCGGCCGAAGTGATGGACGATGTGATGTACAAGGCCATCGCCATCGGCTTCGCGTTTTTCACGATCGCCACCATTCTCGGCGCGATGTGGGCTGCTGAAGCCTGGGGCGGCTACTGGTCATGGGACCCGAAGGAAACCTGGGCATTGATCGTCTGGCTGAATTACGCCGCATGGCTGCACATGCGTCTGATCAAAGGCCTGCGCGGCCCGGTACTGGCGTGGTGGGCGATCATCGGTCTTCTGGTAACGACCTTTGCCTTCATCGGCGTCAACATGTTCCTGTCCGGACTGCATTCCTACGGCACGCTCTAAGCCGAAGGTCTTTTCAGGGACTGACGGGGTTCGGCGCGGGTAGAGGTAAGCCCCGCGCCGCCGCAACCCGTCGCAGCCGGTCGGGATAATCCGAGATGATGCCGTCGACGCCGAGTTCGATCATCCGCGCCATGTCCGCTTCTTCGTTGACGGTCCACACCACCACTTTCAGTCCGAGCCGTCGGGCTTCGTCCACGGCAGCTGCAGTCACGTCGCCGAAATAAGGCGACCAAATTGCGCCGCCGGCCGCCTGCACCAGTTTTGGCAGTGAGCCGCTGAACTGACTGATATGTGTATCTGCAGTCCATGGCGATGATGAAGCGCTTGCGCGGATGTTGTCCTGCCAGGATTGCTGGACTGAAAGATAGACTGTGTCGATCTGCGGTTCTTCCTGTTGCACGGTCTTCAGCGTGCGCCAGTCAAAGGATTGGATGGTGACCCTGGATTCGAGTTTTTCCAAGCGTATCAGTGCAATCAGTGCGTGCGCGAACTCCTCCGGCGGCAACGTACGTTGGGGATGCTCGGGGGAAATTTTGGTTTCAATGTTGAAACGCACCTGATCATTGCCGGCACGTACGGCCAGCGCGAATACGTCGTCCAGTCGCGGTATGCGCGTGCCGTCAACAGCCTGCTGTTGGGGAAAGCGCCGTGAATAGCCTGAGCGGGGACGGATGCGGCCGACGTCATATTGCTGCAGTTCGGCAAAATTGAGCTGATGAATCGCAAGATCATCGCGTTTCAGCCATAAACCGTCAGGTCCGCGCGTGATGTCGGGGTTGAGTGTGGCGTCGTGGCTGACCACGATCACGCCGTCTTTTGTCACCGCTGTATCGAGTTCGAGTGTGGTGACGCCGATGGTCAGTGCCTGCGCAAATGCCGGCAGTGTGTTTTCCGGAAGCAATCCTCGGGCCCCTCGATGACCCTGAAGATCCAGGCCTGATGCGAAACCAGTGAACATCAGCAATGCAGCTGCAGCAAAAAATCGGCGCATGCTGCACCCAAATTATTCGCCAGCGGCGAGAAAGGAAGTCAGGCGCCAGCCGTTTTCACTCTTGCGAAAACACGCCAGATGCTCGATCGGGCTGCGTATATGTTCTTCCGGGATGTAACCGTCGCGCTCCTGCGTCCGGATCTTGACCCATTTCTGCTTGATTTCGGCATCACGATCAGCAACCTCCCAATCGGTGACACGTACGATGACATGGCCCAGCGTGCTCTGAACCGCTGCACTGCCTGAAGGCTCAACGCGGACTTCGGTCTGCCTAGCCGTAATGGCGCCATAATCATGCGGATCGATATCCTTGGGCCATTGCGGCAATACATAAGGTGCGCACAGGCTGCGCGGCATATGATCATGGCGGTAATAAGCGGCTGCCAGATGCAAGGCCCGTGGCAGTTCCCGCCAAAGCGGACCGTCGTCGGCATCAGGCTCCCATTGCCGCATGAATTCCTCCATGCCGCGCGGACGCTCAAGTCCGTTACGCACATTGCGATCGACAATACCCAGAACGAACTTGCGGTCACGCTGCTGGATTGCCGTGAGCAGACGGTCGCGGAATCGTGTCCACGAAACATCACCGGCCGCCTCGTCGCGCGGCACGAACGCAGGTTCCGCTGTAGGCGTTGCTGCACTTACTCTCAGGCTCAGCGCAAACAATATCGCACAGCCGACGTGTATCAACAGGCTTTTTATCAGCGGCACGGGCATCGGGTTTTTATGGGATTCAGGGTTCCGGAATTTCCGGAAGAACGGAGCCGTATCTTAAGCGGCAGCCATGGGCTGCACAACCAATAGCTCAAGCGGCGGCCGTGACCTGGGCACGCAGCAATTCCACCGCCGCATCACGTGAATCGATGACGCGTTGGCGGGCAATTCGTTCTGCTGCATCACCATCGCCATCGCGAATTGCTTGCAGCAAACCCTGCCAGTGACGGACAGATTGTCTGCGGCGGTCTGCTGAAGACAATCCGAGGCGCGTGTAACGCACGGTCTGCACCGCCAGTGAACCGAGAATGGTCTGCAGGCGGCGATTGCCGGCCGCCTGCGTCAACAGACGGTTCAGCCGAGTAACGGTTTCTATGTATTCCTCACCTTGGTCCAGCAACTCGGCTGCCTGCACAAGACGTTTGATGTCCTCTTCAATCAGCGGTAACAGCGCATCACGTTGCGGGCTTTCAGCGATCAAACGGTCGCGGAGTCCGTTAAGCATGGCGCGGATATCGAAGATTTCATTGACCTCTTCGATGGTCGGATTGGTGACTTGGGCGCCGCGGCGGGCGAGGATGATGACCAGTCCTTCTTTTTCAAGAAGTCGAAGTGCCTCCCGCACGGGGCCACGGCTGACTTCGAATTCCGCTGCCACCATCTGCTCCATGATGCGCTGACCCGGTGCATAGGCGCCGGAGACGATGCGTGTGGACAACTGATTCGCAATTTGTTCTGGCAGCGATTGCGTCAACGGGGTGTCTATCCGCAGATTCGTCATCAGGTCGGTCGACGGTAGATGGCCGAGGGTAGTCATAATGGATTCCAAGATACGGGCACATTGTAGGATTGTCAACAATCTTCTTGACAACAAAAATGGCTGGGACTAGCATCAGTTACTTATTATTCGACCCAACCCGAGGAGTACGACCATGGCTCGCATTGAAGTCAAATCCGAAATTACTGGCACTGTCTGGCAACTGAAAGCCAAGCCGGGTGACAAGGTGGAAGGTGGAGATGTGTTGATCGTCATTGAATCCATGAAAATGGAAATCCCTGTGATTACCGAAGATGGTGGCACGGTAAAGGAAATTCTGGTCAAGGAAAAAGACCCGGTATCCGAGGGCCAGGTCGTCGCCATTATCGAAGAATGAGGCAAAAGTAAGTAGATACTTCGCACAACATAGCGAGCGCACGCTTACACAATAAATTATTGTTATTAAACAATAAAATGACGAATCCTCGGACATGAGCTGGCAGCCAGAAATCGACGAGCTGCAGCGGCGCCGCCAGCTGGCGGAAGCCTGCGGTGGTGCCGAAGCCGTGGCCAAACACCACGCCCAGGGCAAGCTGACCATACGGGAACGCGTGGCCGCACTGGCCGATCCAGGGTCGTTTCGCGAGGTCGGTAAGCTGGCGGGCAAGGCGACTTATGACGCCGCGGGACAGCTGAAAACTTTCGAACCAGCGCCTTATGTCATGGGCCTGGGTCGCATCAACGGCCGGCCGGTTGCGATCGGCGGCGAGGATTACACCATCCGCGCCGGCACCGGTTTCGGCAGCGACCGCCGCAAAGGCGGGCAGGGCGGCTTCATCGAAGACCTCGCTTTTGAGTATCGGATCCCGTTGATCAACCTGATCGATGGGACCGGCGGCACGGTCAACACCGCCAAGCGCAAGGGTTTTACCGTCGTTCCCGGTTACGGCCAGGATGGCATCGAGCGTTCGGTTGAATTGCTGGGCCAGGTGCCGGTGGTGTCCGCGGTGATGGGCACGACCGCGGGCGGTCCGTCGATGCGCGCGATCCTCGCCCACTGGTCGATCATGGTCAAAGGTACCGGACAGATTTTTGCGGCAGGACCGCCGGTGGTCGAACGGGCCTTCGGCGAAAAACTGCACAAGGACGAACTGGGCGGCACCAAGGTCGCGGTCGATACCGCCGGCACCATCGACAATGTTGCCGAGAACGAGCAGGAATGTTTTGAACAGATCCGCCGCTTCCTGTCGTATATGCCGCAAAACGTCTGGGAGCTGCCGCCGGTTGATAACAACGGTGACCCGGTGGATCGCTGCGAAGACGCGCTGGCCAGCATCGTGCCGCGTTCCAACCGTCAGGCCTACAACATGAAAAAGCTGGTCGGCATGATTGTCGACCGCGATTCGTTGTTCGAAATCCAGCCCACCTTCGGCAAAGCCGTGATCACCGCGCTGGCGCGGATGAACGGCAAGGTGGTCGGCATCATTGCCAGCAATCCGATGGTCGGCGGCATCATGGACGTGAAGGCGGCGCGAAAACAGGGCCACTTCGCCGAACTGTGCGACATGTTCAACATCCCGATCATTCTGTTTGCCGACATCCCGGGCCTGATGGTGGGTCGTGAATCCGAAGCCGACGCCATCCTGCGCGAAGGCGTGCGCACACGCTACATCCTCGGTCAGGTCAAAGTGCCGATGTTCACGGTGATCGTGCGCAAATGTTACGGTGTCGCCGGCGGTGGTTTCATTGATCGCGCCGGACTCAATTTCAAGATTGCCTGGCCGTCCGGTGAATGGGGATCGTTGCCGGTTGAAGGCGGGGTCAAAGCTGCATACCGGCGCGAAATCGAAAGTGCACCGGATCCCGCAGCGCGCGAACGTGAAATCGAGGCAGAGCTGAAACAACTGGCATCACCATTCCGCACCGCTGAAGCTTTTGCGATTGAAGACCTGATCGATCCGCGCGAGACCCGCCCCTATCTGTGTCAGTTCATTGATGCGATGCAGGGCCGATTGGCCAGCCAGCTCGGGCCGAAGTATCGCGCCGGTGTACGGCCTTGATTAATAACTTGTTGTTTTAATTGGATAATTAATATGGCATTCGAAGCATTGTTGCAGGAATACGAGGCGCGCCGCGCCAAGGCACTGGCGGGTGGCGGCGAAGAGAAATATGCGAAGCGCAGCGCCAAAGGCATCTGGAATGCCCGCCAGCGCATCGATTACCTGATGGACAAGGGCTCATTTATTGAGTCCGGCCTGTTTGGGTCCTCCGGTGTTTATCCGGCGCAGGAAGACGAAACGCAGACGGACGGCAAACTCGCCGGCTTTGGCCGTATCGATGGGCGCGATGTCTGTCTGGTGGTCAATGACTTCACGGTCAAGGGCGCATCGACCTCGGCGACCAACAGCAAAAAAATCGGCCACATGAAGCGCACCGCCACCGAGCGCGGCATGCCGTTGGTGCTGATCGGTGAATCGACCGGTGCGCGGCTGCCGGATGCGATGGGTTCGCGCGGGATGGGCTTATTGCTGGGTAACGACAACACGCAGTTCCGCCGCATGCGCGAAGTGCCGATGGCCGCCGCCGCCTTCGGTCCTTCCTTCGGTTCATCGACCTGGCTGATGTGTCAGTCCGATTTTGCCATCATGCACAAGAGCGCGATCATGGCCGTGTCGAGCCCGGGGCTGGTGTCAATGGCGCTGGGTGAAAAAGTCGCTGCCGAAGATTTGGGTGGCTGGCGTTTACATGCCGAAACCACGGGTCTGATTGATCAGTTCGCCGACACCGAAGAAGAGGTGTTCGACCAGATCAAGAAATTCCTGTCATACATGCCCAATCATCACCGCGAAGCGCCGGCTGACGCCCCGGTGCCGGCAGGTTCCGGCGCCGACATGGCGAAAATTTTCGACATCCTGCCCGAGAGCCGCACCCAGGTGTACGACATGAAGCGTGTGATCAAGTGCATCGTCGACAAGGACTCGATGCTGGAAATGAAGCCGCGTTTCGGCAAAAGCGCAGTGACGGCGCTTGCCCGTCTCGGCGGCAAGTCGGTGGGCATCATCGCCAACAATCCGCTGCATCGCGGCGGCGCACTCGATGCCGACGCCTGCCGCAAGATTGTTGATTTCATCGTGATGTGCGATTCGTTCAACATTCCCTTCGTGATGCTGGTCGACACCCCGGGATTCCAGATCGGCACCGAAGCTGAACGTGCCGGCGCGCCGGGCAAGATAATGAACTTCATGAATGCGATGACACTGGTTACCGTGCCGCATATCACGGTGATCGTGCGCAAGAGTTATGGCCGCGCCTATGTCTGCATGGGCGGCGGGCGCCACTCTGACGAAGTCGGGGCCTGGCCGACCGCCGAAGTGAGTTTCATGAGCCCGGACTTCGCCACCAAGATCGTGCACGGCGTCGGCATTGGCGAACCCGGCTTCGAGGAAGCGCTGGCAGACATCCGCAAGGGCGCCGATGTCTGGGGTCTCGCCGCGGTGTATGCCGCGCAGTCGGTGATCAAGCCGCAGGACACGCGGGAGTATCTGATCCGCATGTTCGATGTTTACAAACTGCGCATGACCAAAGGCGTCGGGCAGCACCTGATGCGCAGCTGGCCGACCAGCTACTGATGACTTCATGAAACGCGGAGCGCGCGCCCAACACCCATTTGGATGCGCTTCCTGTTTCTTTTTTATTCTGTTTCGGGAACCTGTATCCGATGTTCAATAAAGTATTGGTTGCAAATCGCGGCGCTGTCGCCGCCCGAGTGTTGCGTGCGCTGAACGCGATGAATATTCATTCAGTGGCGGTGTATTCTGAAGCCGATCACCATGCGCCGTATCTGGAAATGGCGAGCCAGACTTTCGCCATCGGTCCCGCAGCAGCGCGGGAGAGTTATCTCAACCAGGACACCATCATTGATGTGCTGACCAAATCCGGCGCCGATGGCCTGCATCCCGGTTACGGTTTTCTGTCTGAGAACGCCAGCTTCGCGCAAAAAGTGATCGACGCCGGTGGGCAATTCATCGGTCCGTCGCCAAAATGGATCGACGCGATGGGCCACAAGACCCGTGCGCGTGACCTCGCTGCCCAGTACGGCATGCCGATGTCGCAGGGTTCGGAAGTGCTGCCGGATGACAATGATGCGATCATCGCCGCCGCCCGCAAGATCGGTTTTCCGGTGTTGGTGAAGCCCGCCGGTGGCGGCGGCGGCATCGGCATGCTGCCGGCGAAAGACGAGGCAGAACTGCTGACTGCTGTTGAACGATCACGCTCGATGGCCAGCCGCGGATTCGGTACCACCGAGGTTTATCTCGAAAAACTGATCGAACGGCCGCGCCATGTCGAATTCCAGATCCTCGGCGATCAGCATGGCGGTGCGATGCACCTGTTCGAGCGCGACTGCTCGACCCAGCGCCGCAACCAGAAAGTAATCGAAGAGGCGCCGGGGCCGCTGATTCCGCGTGACAAGGCCGTGGCTGTCGCCGACCAGATTGCAGGCATCATGCGTACGATGGGTTACGACAATATCGGCACCGTCGAAATGCTGCTCGGCGCCGACGGTTCCTTCAACTTCCTCGAAATGAACACGCGGCTGCAGGTCGAACATGGTGTGACGGAAGAAGTCACCGGCGTTGATCTGGTCCGTGCGCAGATCCGTTCCGCCGCCGGTGAAAAACTCGGCGACATCCTGCCGGGCAAGGCTGAAATCAAGGGCCATGCAATCCAGGCGCGGGTGTATGCCGAAGATCCGAAGAATTTTTTCCCCTCACCCGGCAAGCTGACGGTGTTTCGTCCGCCGGAAGGCGAAGGCATCCGTGTCGATACCGGTTATGCCGAAGGCCGCGACGTTACGCCGCATTACGATCCAATGATCGCCAAGGTCATCGTTCGCGCAGCGACGCGGGAAGCAGCCATCGATAAACTGGTCGAGGCGCTGGGCGGATTCGATATCCAGGGACTCAAACACAATATTCCGGCAGTCATCAACATCCTGCGCTCCGAACAATTCCGTTCGGGCCGCGTTCACACCGGCATCATCGGTGAAGTCACCGGCAAGAAAGTTTAAATGAGTATGAGTACAACACAGGACAATCCGGTCGCCGCCGCCAAACGCGCCGGCCGCAATGCGCTGGACGAAAGCGCCGGTAAACAGTTACTGGCCGCACATGGCGTCAAGGTGCCGCAGTCGCGGGTGGCAAAAGGCGTGGCTGATGTGGACGCAGTGATGAACGGTCTGCAGACGCCGGTGGTGGTCAAGGTCATGTCACCGGACATCCTGCACAAGAGCGATGCCGGCGGTGTGAAAATCAACCTGCGTTCTGCCGCCGAAGTCAAAGCGGCAATCGAAGGCATGCTCAACGCGCCGAAGATCAAGGGCGCGCGCATCGAAGGTTTTCTGGTCGAGGAAATGGCGCCGGCCGGTCATGAGCTGGTGATCGGCGGTCTGCGTGATCCGCAGTTCGGTCCGCTGGTGATGGTCGGCCTCGGCGGCATTTTCGTCGAGATCCTGAAGGATGTGTCGTTCCGGCTGTGCCCGATCACCCGAATCGATGCCGAGGAGATGATTGCCGAGTTGAAGGGAGCTGCGATTCTGAAAGGCGCCCGCGGCACCAAGCCGGCGTCGATGGACGCCATCATTGATGTGCTGCTGAAAGTCGGCGGTGAAAAAGGCCTGCTGATGCAGCATGCTGCCGACATCAGCGAAGCCGACATCAATCCACTGATCGTGTCCGAAACGGCCGCAGTTGCCGTCGACGCACGGTTCATTCTCGGCTGAGCATGGAATCAACACACATGAACATCATTGAAGAGTTTACCCCCCTGTTCGCGCCGAAGACCGTTGCGGTCATTGGTGCCTCGACCAAGGGCAATGCACTGCCCAATGTCTTCATTCGCCGCATCCGCGAGTTCGGCTTCAGCGGCGACATTTATCCGATCCATCCTGCTGCGGCCGAAATTGATGGCCTGACGGCCTACAAGACACTCGCCGATACCCCCAAGCCGGTGGATTACGCCTATATCGCGGTATCCGGTGCGCAGATTCCCGGCATGCTGTCGGCGGCCAAAGGTCATGTGCGTTTCGCGCAGGTGATCTCCAGCGGTTTCGGTGAAGTGGACGAAGGCAAGGGCCTGCAGGACGAACTGGTCAGTGCCGCACGCGCTGGCGGCATGCGCCTGCTGGGTCCGAACTGCCTGGGCATTTACACGCCCCGCGGCAACGTGACCTTTGCAGAAATCGGTCCGAAAGAAGTCGGCCACGTCGGCATTGTGTCGCAGAGCGGTGGCCTCGGTACCGACATCATCCGCCGCGGTCTGTCGCGTGGCGTTAAGTTCTCCGGGCTGGTCACTGTCGGCAACTGTGCCGATGTGACGCCGTCAGACCTGCTGGAGTTTTATCTCGCGGATCCACAGACCAAGGTGGTCGGCATGTACATCGAAACAGCAAAAGACGGACGTCGGCTGTTCGACATTCTGCGCAACGCCAAAGCCTCGAAGCCGGTGGTGATTTTGAAGGGCGGACGCACTCAACAGGGGCTGGCCGCTGCAGCTTCACATACCGGATCACTGGCCGGCGATGATCGTGTTTGGGTCGCGCTGGCGCGGCAGACCGGGTGCATGCTGGTCGATACGCTGGATCAGTTCATCGACACGCTGCTGATTTTCCAGTCGCTGTCGCCGCGACCGCAGCGGCCGACTCAGAAGGTTGTTCTGTTCGGCAACGGCGGCGGTACCAGCGTGCTGGCGACGGATTATTACTCCCGGCTCGGTCTCGATGTCACGCCGTTCGCGCAGGGTGCAATTGATGCGCTGGCGGAGATGAAGCTGCCACCCGGCACCAGCATTACCAATCCGGTGGATTGCCCGGTAGGCACGCTGCAGCAGGACGATGGGCGCGTTGCCGAAAAAATCCTCGACATTATCTACAGCCAGGGCAAACCCGAAGCGCTGGTGATGCACCTGAATTTGTCAGCCTTTGTTGGCCGCACCAAACCGGAAGTGCTCGACAACCTGGTGGCCGCGGCGATGCGCGTGCAGGAAAAATATCCGGGCCAGTCGCATTTCATCCTGGTGCTGCGTTCCGATGGGGAACCCGGGCTGGAAGCTCGCAAACGTGAGTTTCGCGACAAGGCGGTGGCGCTGGGTGTCCCGGTTTATGACGAAATGGCCAATGCGGGCCACCCGCTGGCAGCACTGGCGACATTTGAGCGCTTCAAGGCCTCACGCCAGTGAGTTATCAACACCGGTTTCGTGCCACCGGCTACCCGCTGCGTTTGTACAGCGGCAAAGACGCGTTGGAAAACCTGCCGGCTGAACTGAAACGTTTTAAATCTGCAAAAGCATTTTTGATCAGCGGGCGCAGCGTTTCACGCAAGACAGGTTTGGTTGATCGCATCGCAAAAATTCTTGGGCCGGCCTACGCCGGTCGTTTTGACGAGATCGAGAAAGACACGACGCTGGCATCGGTGCAGGCCGCCGCTGCCGCTGCCCGTGCCGCAAACGCCGATCTGCTGATCGGGGTCGGTGCAGGCAGTGTCATTCAGGGCACACGCGTGGTGGCGATCCTGCTTGCCGAAACAGCACCGGTTGATCAACTCATCACGCAGTATCCTGACAATGCACCCGCGATCAGTCCCAAGTTGCTCACGCCGAAACTGCCGATTATCAACGTGCTGACCGCCGCGACCACAGCACAGAACCGCGCCGGATCGGCGGTAAAAGATCCGGCACGTCCGAATCGCATGGAATTTTTTGATCCCAAGACCCGACCTGCGGCTGTATTCTGGGACGAAGATGCATTGCTGACGGCGCCGGTATCGCTTGCGCGTACTACGGCAACGTCCGTGTTCTGGCGTTCGTTGATGAACCTCGGTGCGCCGCGTATGGCACCCCTTTCCGAGGGCGACCGCCTGCAGGCGTTCAGGCTGGCGCGCGGTGCGCTCCCACGCATGAGTGATTCGCTCGATGGCGGCGCCCGCGTCGAAATGTGCGCAGCTGCATTTCTGCAGAACCGGGATGCGGATGATGGCGGGTCACTGACCGAGAAACACTGGCCGGCTCGCGTGGTGTATGCGCTGGCGACCGCGCTGTTCAATCTGCATGCCCATGTCGGGCAGGGTGAGGCGAATTCCGCGCTGACCGCAACGGTAATCCGGCACTTCGGGGTACGCGATTCGCAGGCAATGGCATTGATTGCAGAAGCATTTGGTGTGACGGATGAACGTGCAGCACATGAGCGCGCTGCCGAGGCCGTGGAGCTCGCTCTCCAGCAGGCCGGAATGCCGACCCGCTTGCGCGAACTGGATATTCCACGGGACAGTCTTGAAACCGTTCTTGAAAACTCGCTGAGAAATTTCAATGCCGATCCCAAACGCGAATTCCTGCGTGAACGCGAGGTACTGATGGCGGCGTTACAGGCGGCTTGGTAAGTAATAAGCGATTGTTTTTATTAAACTATTTATATGCGCACCGGTTTCCCGGAATTGTTGCCTCACCGTTGTACTCATACACAGAAAGCAACATGAGCGTTCTGCCGCAATGCCCCCAGTGTCATTCCGAACTCACGTATGAAGATGGCAATCTGTATATCTGTCCCGAATGTGCGCACGAGTGGGCCAAAGATGCCGTTGCTGAAACCGCTGATGCGGAGAAGCTTGTGCGCGACGCCGTCGGTAATGTACTGAGCGACGGTGATACCGTCACCGTGATCAAGGATCTCAAGGTCAAGGGCTCGTCGAGCGTGGTCAAGGTCGGTACCAAGGTCAAAGGCATACGCCTCGTAGAGGGCGATCACGACATTGACTGCAAGATTGACGGCATTGGCGCGATGAAACTGAAATCGCAGTTCGTCAAAAAGGTCTGACACGGTTTAATGCTGTTTCCGCCATAGTACGGTCCATGGCTTGACGCTCGTGTCTGCACTCCCAAGAATCCAGTAAAACAATAAACCTGTGGAACACCACGGGTGCACATTCTGCATCGGTAATTCTGACCGACATACTGTTTCGCGGAGGAGTTCGATATGAACAATTCGGATCGCATCATCAGCGCTTCTGCGTGCTGCGGGCTGCTTTTCGGCGCAATGATGGTGGCATCAAGCATGGCCGGCGCAGCGGAAGCGGAATTCCCGTCTAGGCCGGTGCGTTTCATGATTCCCTTGGCAGCGGGCGGCGGCGGCGACATCACGGTGCGCGCGGTGTCGCAGAAACTGAATGCGGCATGGGGTCAGTCCGTGGTGGTCGACAACCGACCCGGAGGCACAGGCGCCATTGCGTTGGAGACCGTGGCGCGAGCGCAGCCGGACGGCTACACCATCATCATGATCAGCGGTACGCACACCGCCCGCAGAGCTACGCATCGCGGCCGCCTGCCATATGACCTGATCAAGGATTTCGCGCCGGTGACGCAGATGACACAACAATCCTATGTGCTGGTGCTGCATCCATCGGTGGCGGCGAAATCGATTCCGGAACTGATCGCACTTGCAAAAACAAAGCCCGGCGGACTGACCTACGGCTCAGCCGGACAGGGCAGCCTGCAGCATCTTTCGGGGGCCTTGCTGGCAACGCTGACCGGGACCAATCTGTTGCATGTGGCTTACAAGGGCGGTGGACCTGCGCTGGCGGACGTTTTGGGCGGGCAGATCAGCATGGTGTTCGCAACGCCCCTGGAATCGGTGCCGCATATCAAACCGGGACGCCTGCGTCCGCTGGCGGTGACCAGCCCGCAACGTTCGCCGGCGATGCCCGATCTTCCGTCAATCGCTGAAACAGGCATTGCCGGATACGAGGTGACGAACTGGTACGGGGTGCTGGCGCCAGTTGCAATCCGCAAGCCGGTTCTTGAAAAGCTCAATCGCAGCATTGTTGCCGCGCTGCGCACGCCGGAACTGACGGAGCGTTTCAAGAGGGATGGCGTCGAGCCCATTGCATCGACGCCGCAACAATTCCAGAAACACATTCACGCCGAGATCGCCAAGTGGGAGCGGGTGGTAAGCGCAGCGGGTATCAAGGCGGATTAGCGGATTTTGACGGTAGTTCAACTGAGTAAC
Source organism: Bordetella parapertussis (assembly GCA_945862135.1). Taxonomy (GTDB): domain Bacteria; phylum Pseudomonadota; class Gammaproteobacteria; order Burkholderiales; family SG8-41. Next base: position 55,647 of record CAMAYE010000001.1, on the reverse strand, counting down.
GGAAGAAGAAAGGGCGGAACATGCGAGTGGGATTCATAGGGCTGGGCACGATGGGGGCTTCGATCGCATTGAATGCGATGAAAGGCGGCTTTGCACTGACGGTTCATGACATGCGCAAGGAGGCGGCAGCACCGCACATTAAAGGTGGTGCGATCTGGGCCGATAGCGTCGAAGACGCCGGCCGTGACGCCGATGTTGTGCTGACTTCGCTGCCGGGGCCAAAGGAAGTGAAGGCGGTTGCCGAAGGCCTGATCAAGACCATGCGTCCAGGCACGGTGTGGTTTGACCTGTCGACCAATTCGCCGACCGTAGTGCGCGAACTGCATGCCCGCTTCGCTGACAAGAAGGTGTCGGTGCTCGACGCGCCAGTCAGCGGCGGTCCCAGCGGCGCAAAGTCCGGCAAGATGGCCCTTTGGGTCGGCGGCGATCAGGCCGAGTTTGAACGTTGCCGCAAGGTGCTGGATGCCGTCGGTGATCAGGTCATCTACATCGGTGCGATTGGTGCCGGCTCTGTAGCCAAACTCGTGCACAACTGTGCCGGTTACGCGATGCAGCTTGCGCTGGCCGAGTTGTTTACGATGGGCGTCAAGGCGGGCGTCGAGCCGTTGCCGTTGTGGGCGGCCATCCGCCAGGGTGCTCTGGGCCGCAAGCGTTCTTTTGACCGCATGGGCGACCAGTTCCTCCAGGGAAATTTTGATCCTCCTGCCTTTGCCCTTGCGCTCGCACACAAGGACGTTACCCTGGCCACTGAGCTTGCACGCGAGATCGGCGTGCCCATGCGCCTGGCGAATATGACGTATGCCGAAATGACGGATGCGCTCAACCGTGGCTGGGAAAAACGTGATTCACGCTCCTTCCTGATTCTGCAGCAGGAGCGCGCCGGTTTGAACATCAAGGTGCCGGTCGAAGAGATTGAAGCCGTGCTGAAACGCGACGGCTGACCGGCGTTGAACCGGGGTGCGCTTACGCGTATCCCGGACCCGGGCGGCGTCCAGCCGCGATCCCGGATTGGTCATTAGACGGAATTCCATCTGATCGCCTATACTTCCACGCGTCGCTCCGCCGGCCGCATTCCAAGGGTTCTCGGCGTGATTTTGCTAACCGGATAACCGGATCATCATGAAAAACTTTCACGTCCTGATTACCCTGTCATTGTTCGCAACACCTGCTTTCGCCCTCAACATGAGCGTGTTCAAGGACGCACCCATCACGCGTCTGTCCCAGGATGAATTGAAGGCCTTCAGTGCGACCATCCTGAAAACGCTGGATACCTCCCCTGATGGCGCCACAGTTGAATGGAATGCGCCAAAAACGCCGTTTAGCAGCAAGATTACCCCCGGGCGCACTGTTACTGATTCAAAACGCACATGTCGTGATGCCACGATTGAGTCTGAGGCTAAAGACCGATTCCAGCGCGGCACGTATTCGTTCTGCAAGACTGCCAAGGGTCAGTGGCAGTTGCGTTCGAACGGCACGAAGTCGGGCAAAAAATAAACGAATATCGCAGTGCGTCGGCACTGCCTACAAGACCATGAAAGGCTGCACATGTATTTGAGAGCACTGATCTGCCTGGCGTTCGCCGGATTGTTTGCGACATCGGCATGGGCCCAATCCGTCACGCTCGATAAAATCCGCAAGTCTGGTGTCATCACGATGGGTTATGTCGAGGGCAGTGCGCCGTTTTCCTCCAAGGATGCCGGTGGCCAGCCGCAGGGATATTCCGTCGCGCTGTGCAACGAGATTGCCGCAGGCATACGGGCCCAGTTGAAGCTGCCGCAACTGGAAACGCGGTGGGTTGCTCTGACGATTCAGGATCGGCTCAATGCCGTGCGCAGCGGAAAGGTTGATATCGAATGCAGCACGACCACGTGGACGCTGTCGCGCTCGGCAGAAGTGGATTTCAGCCTGGTCACTTTTGTTGATGGCGGCAGCATCATGACGCCCGTCAGCTCCGAACTCCGGCGTCTCGCAGATTTCGACGGCAAACGCATTGCGGTGATCGCCGGCACAACGACCGAGAAAGTTCTGCGTCAGGCGATCGGCCAGCGTGGCATCAAGGTTGCCGTGGAGATCGTCAATAACCGGGATGCCGGTCTGAAAATGCTGGAACAGCGCAAGGTTGACGGCTTTGCCTCTGACCGCATCGTGCTGATCAGTATGGTTCTTGGCGGGGGCAAGACCAAAGGCGTCTACAAACTGCTCGATGAGGATTTTTCCGTCGAACCTTATGCTTTTGCACTGCCACGCGGCGATTCCGATTTCCGGCTTGCTGTGAACAGGGTGCTGGCCAACCTGTATCGTAGCGGCGGCATCGACAAGATCTATGCACAGTGGCTTGGTGCCCTTGGACCGCCGAGCCTGCTGCTTTCGGCTGCCTATTTTGTCCAGGCCCTCTCGGAATAATATGAATATCGCAACCGGCCTGTGCCGCGGGCGGCTGATGCGACGTGTGGCTGGAGTGCTGCTCGTGTTTGCCGTTGTTCCGGCGGAGGCGCAATACATCCAGATTCCCGATTTCAGGAATCCTCCGCCTGCCTCGGCTCCGGCATCGCGTCCCGCTGAATCCTGCAGCAACTGCGGCGTGATCCGCTCAATTCGCGAAATACAGAGCCAGCGGGCAACAGCGGTGCCGCAAGTGTTCCAGAATTCGCAGATGGCGACCGGTCCCGATTCAACGGTCCGAGTTGGTGCGGTCGTGGCTTTGCCACTCGGTGAAGGCAGTTCAGATCAGTCGTTTGTCGGTGGCGTCGGCACGCCGGAGATGCGTTCCCGTTTCTCTGAATCCAGTTACGAAATCACGGTATTGCTCGACAACGGCGCTTATGCCGTGGCGCAACGCCGTGACGGAGCACGCTTCCGGGTTGGTGACCGTGTACGCATGCGTGGCATCGAACTGGAGTTGCTCAAACCCTGAGGCTGGCTTGCAGCGTTAAACCGGCCTCGCTAAGATGGTGAAAACCGCACGCAAGGGTGCGCGGAGAGGAGCCAGGACATGTTTGCAATCGTCAGCAAATCCGATGGTTTTCCAGTGAGTCGCAGCATTGGCGAGGACAAACCCGCGCTGATCGTCACGTGGACGTCGGATACCAAGGCCCAGGCGTTTATTGCCGCCAAGGGAATCGACGCAGACTACCGTGTTGTGGCGCTGACCGAGGCCACGCTGAACAGCATGGCGGAAGCCCTTGGCTGCCCTGCAGACGCCATTGATTTTGATTCCTATCCTGAACAATAAGGTTACCGGCGAAACCCGATCAGCGTTTGGAGTGCTGCTTGCGTTAAGCTTCATGGCAGTGTTCTTCCGGGGCGGTGCAAATGAAATATCTGTTTTGAATCGCGATCAGAAATAAGCCGGCATATTGATCCCGGCTGATTATCAGTTGCCGTCCTGATGGGGCGGCTTTTTTGCGCCTGATGCAACCGGCCTCGGCTAGAATCATTGCCAGGTTCAATTTAACTTGGAGTTGCTGGATGGAAGCACTGAAAGTCGGCATGAAACATGTCGCAGAGCGTGAAATCACCGAGGCGATGACCACCCGACGCGGTGATTACCAGGTGTTTTCAACGCCATCCATGGTGCAATTTTGCGAAGCTTCTGCGGGGGAGTTGATTGCACCGCATTTGCAGCCCGGGCAGGGGCAAGTCGGTATTGTGGTAACCATTCGTCATATGGGGCCGACGCCGCTGGGCAAGCGTGTACGTGCAGAAGTCGAGCTGACGGGAATCGACCGCCGCCGATTGAGTTTCAAGATCAAGGTGTTCGACGATGTCGAACAGGTTGGCGAGGCCGAGCATGACCGCTTTATTGTGGATCTCGATAAATATCAGGCCAAGCTGAAAAAGAAGATTGAGGGCTGACAGTCTGCCACCAGAACAAAAGGAGTCACCATGGCATGGATAGTCACCAAATATTTCCTGACGGCCGCAGTGGTCGTTCTGGTTTCCGAGCTGGCCAAGCGCAGTGACAAACTTGGAGGGTTGATCGCGGCCTTGCCGATGGTGACTGTGCTGACATTGATCTGGCTTTATGTAGAAAAGCAGTCGCCGGAAAAAATTGCAAACCACGCCTGGTATACCTTTTGGTATGTCATTCCGACGCTGCCGATGTTTCTGGTATTTCCGCTGTTGCTGCCGCGCATCGGGTTCTGGCCGTCGTTGCTGGTCTGCGTGTTGATGACCGTGGTCTGTTTCGCGTTGTTTGCGCTGGTCATGCGGCGATTTGGCGTTGAGCTGCTTTAAGCAGGGAGATCTTCTTGGAACAAAAGATCAAGCTGGTGGTTTGCGATATGGCGGGGACTACAGTGCGCGATGCCGGTCAGGTGCCCCAAGCGTTTACATCGGCGCTGGCCGCACACGGGATTGCGGTTACACCACAGGCCATCAACAGCCTGCGCGGGGCCTCCAAACGATTGGCGATTCTCAGCCTGATACCCGATGGCACGGACCGTGAGTGGCGCGCCGAGCGTGTTTATGCCACCTTTGTCCAGCATCTGGCCCAGGTCTTTGACGGTACGGTAGAGCCGATTCCCGGCGCATCCGAGGCGATAGCGGCGCTACGTTCCCGGGGTGTTCAAGTGGCTTTGAACACCGGGTTTGATCGCGAGACAACCAATCTGCTGCTGGATGCCCTGCATTGGCGCGATGGAGTGGTCGATGCCGTGGTATGCGGCGATGAAGTGACTGCCGGACGTCCTGCGCCATACATGATTTTCCATTGCATGGAAGCTACCGGCGTCACCGATGTGCGCAGTGTTGCGAATGCCGGTGATACGGTGCTTGATCTGCAGGCCGGTTACAACGCCGGCGTTGCACTCAACATCGGCGTCCTCTCGGGTGCGCACGGGCGCGACCAGATGCAGGGACAACCGCATACGCATTTGCTGAACAGCGTCGCGGAGTTGCCGCAAATACTTTTGCGTCACTGACCAAGGAAAACCCGCCAAATCCGCTCATGACAGATGCGGGGAACTTGGCGGTCGCACCCCCGCATGCTGCAAAACCCCGCAAAGCAGGGGCGGATGCTCAGAACTGTTCGTCGTCCCGCAGATAGCGCCATTGCCCTACGGGCAAGTCGCCCAGCATGACCTTGCCGATGCGTACCCGTTTCAGGCCGGTGACCGCCAGTCCGACCAGTTCACACATGCGTCGGATCTGCCTCTTTTTTCCCTGACGCAGCACAAAATGCAGTTGGTCCTGGTTTTGCCAAGAGACCTGGGCGGGACGCAGCGCCTCCCCGTCCAGCGAAAGTCCATGCTGCAGCAAAGCCAACCCGTCTTTGGCGATTTTGCCGGTCACCCGCACCAGATATTCTTTTTCGATGCGTGAGTTCTCGCCGATCAGCTGTTTGGCGATGCGTCCGTCCTGGGTCAGGATCAGCAGGCCTGTGGAGTCAATGTCGAGACGGCCGGCTGGCGCGAGCCCGCGTAAATGCTGCGGTCCAAAACGTAATTTGCTGCGGTCTCCGCTGTAGTGGTTTTCTGCGGTGACCAGAACGCTGGCGGGCTTGTAATTGTTTTCGGCTTGTCCGGAAACAAAGCCGATGGGTTTATGCAGCAGCAGGGTGACGCGTGATTGCTGTTTCTCACGCGCAGCTGCGGTCAGGGTGATGGTCTGGGTGGGCAGGATGCGGGTACCCAATTCGGTGATGGGCGCGCCGTCCACTAGCACCCAGCCGCGCTCGATATAGCTGTCCGCCTCGCGGCGTGAGCACAGGCCTTGCTCCGACATCAGCTTGGACAGGCGAATTTTTTCCATGAGGGGTTCGTTAGGCCGGGATTGCTGCGGTACAGGGAATAGTGCAGCAAAATGAAAATAATCAAGTAATTGTTTTTATTAAGTATTTTTGCTTTTTGCGCATCAAAACGCAGCAAAGATTTTTGCTGCAGCTTTGATGGTGCGCTCAATTTCAGCAGGGCCGTGCGCGGCAGATACAAAGCCGGCTTCATAAGCTGAGGGGGCCAGATAGACGCCTTCGGCCAACATGGCATGGAAAAACCGGTTGAATGCATCCTTGTCGCACTGCATGACCTCGGCATAACTGGTTGGCGGTGTTTCGCGGAAATACAGTCCGAACATGCCGCCGATATTCCGTGCCGAAAACGGGATGCGGTGACCCTGTGCGGCTTCGGCCAAACCGCTGCACAACTCGTGCGCGGTGGCAGCGAGCCGGTCGAAAAACCCCGGCGCCTGAATCAGTTTCAGCGTGGCCAGCCCGGCGGCGACCGCGACCGGATTGCCGGACAGGGTGCCGGCCTGGTACACCGGCCCCACCGGCGCTATGTATTGCATGATGTCGCGGCGTCCGCCGAAGGCGCCGACCGGCATGCCGCCGCCGATGACCTTACCCAGCGTGGTCAGGTCCGGCTTGATCCCGTAAAGCGCCTGCGCGCCACCGAGGTCGACGCGGAAACCGGTCATCACTTCATCAAAAATCAGCACGGCGCCATGTTCGCTGCACAAACGGCGCAGCAATTCGAGGAATCCGGGCTTGGGCGCGACCAGGTTCATGTTGCCGGCCACCGGTTCGACAATGACCGCAGCAATTTCGCCGCCTTCGCGGGCGAAGGTTTCTTCCAGAGCCGTCTCACTGTTGTAGTCGAGAACCAGCGTATGGGCGGCGACTTCCGGCGGCACGCCGGCCGAGGAGGGCTGGCCGAAGGTCAGTGCGCCGGAGCCGGCCTTTACCAGCAGCGCGTCGGCATGGCCGTGGTAACAGCCTTCGAACTTGATGATTTTGCTGCGCCCGGTGAATCCACGAGCCAGGCGTATCGCGCTCATCGTCGCTTCGGTGCCGGAACTGACCAGTCGCACCTGCTCCACTGACGGCAGCAGTTGCCGCAGCAGATCGGCCATCTCGATTTCGACTTCGGTCGGCGCGCCGAAAGACAGACCGCGTTCTGCCGCTTGCTGAACGGCGCGCACCACGTCGGGATGGGCATGGCCGCAGATCAGTGGCCCCCAGGAACCGACATAGTCGATGTAGCTGTTGCCGTCGGCGTCCCACACCAGAGGACCTTTGCCGCGCTGGAAAAACAGCGGGGTGCCGCCGACGGACTTGAATGCGCGCACCGGGGAATTGACGCCGCCGGGAATGGCCAGCTGCGCGTGGTTGAACAGCTTCTGGTTTTTTTTCATCAGTGCAATTCGAACAGGGATTGAAATTCACGTGCAGCTGCTTCGATATCGGGTGCAGCAAATACTGCGGATATGACCGCGATGGCGTCAATGCCGGCACTGAGCAGTTGCGGGGCGTTGCCCGGAGTAATGCCGCCGATGCCAACGATGGGCACGGCCAGGCTTTTTTTGGCATTCGTGACCAGATCCATCGCAGGTCGCACCGCATCGGGCTTGACGCTGGAAGCGAAGAAACTGCCGAAGGCAACATGATCCGCCCCGGCGGCGACTGCGGCTTCTGCCAGCTCCAAGCGGTTGTAGCAGGATGCCCCGAGCAATTTGCCGGGCCCAAGCCTCGCTCTCGCCGCGGCAAGATCTCCGTCGTCACCGCCGAGATGAAGCCCCGCCGCATCGACAGCCAGCGCAACATCCAGGTGGTCATTGATGATCAACGGGATGTCCCGCGCAGCACAAAGTGACTGCAGTGCACGGGCCTGGGTCAGGCGTAGTTCATGAGAGGCTGTTTTGTTGCGGTACTGCAGTATCCGGGCCCCGCCGGCGATTACGGCACGTACCCGATACAGCAGATCGTCCGTATCGGCCAGATCCGGGGTGATCGCGTACAAACCTGCGATCTTTGCGCTCACGCCTGATTTTCGCCGTCGTCGTCGGGCTCGGCTTCCTCTTCACGGGCCCAGAACAGGCGGTCCGGGATGTGTTGTCCCATGCCGGGGCGGAAGGCGAGCTTGAGCGATTGCCAGGTGTATTCCTGGGCATCGCGCACGGCTTCCTGCATATCCACGCCATTGGCGATCGTGGCGGCCAGTGCTGATGCGAGTGTGCAGCCGGAACCGTGATAGCTGCCGGCCAGACGCGGCCAGCTGTCACTGCGCACGACACCGTCATTGTTATAAAGGGTGTTGACGACTTCGCCGGTGTTTTCGTGGGTTCCGGTGATCAACACGTATTCACATCCGGAGGTGAGGATTCGCCGTGCACATTCCGCAAGATCAGGATTCTCGTCGTCGTCTTCCGCATCATCATCAGCGAGGCGGCGTGCTTCCAGGCTGTTCGGCGTGACGATGGTGGTCTGCGGGATCAGCAGTTCGCGGATTGCAGCGAGCATTTCCTCCGAAGCGAGTTCATCGCCGCGGCCTGAGGCAAGCACCGGATCGAGTATCAGCGGGATTTCAGGATAATCCGAAACGACCTCGGCCACAGCCGCGACAGCCTCCAGACTGCCGAGAACGCCGATCTTGAACGCGGCAACCGGCATGTCTTCAAGAATGCAGCGCGCCTGGTCGGCGACCCACTCGCCATCAATCGGCAGTACCCCGTCAACACCCATGGTGTCCTGTACCGTAATTGCAGTCACGACGGATACCGGATGGCAGCCCATGCTGGCGAGGGTCATGATGTCTGCTTGCAGCCCGGCGCCTCCGGTCGGATCGGTGGCGGCGAACACCATGACAATGGGCGGGGAATCAGTCATGCGCGATGTTGGGCCCGGAGATGGGATGGGCTAAAATGAAGGTTCACGACGAAGTTCCAGCCGATGAATTGTAGCTTACATTTAACTCAGAAAAACGCTGATGACCACCGATACAGGGCAGTTCCGCAAATACATGTGCTTGATTTGCGGCTTCATTTACGACGAAGCTGCAGGTGCGCCTGACGAAGGCATAGCACCGGGCACCAAATGGGAAGATGTGCCGATGAACTGGACCTGTCCCGAATGCGGCGCGCGCAAGGAGGACTTCGAGATGGTGCAGATCTGACAGGAGGCTTGCACGCATGAGGCTGTTGCATACCATGATCCGCGTCGGCGACCTGCAACGGTCGATCGATTTCTACACCCAGGTACTGGGCATGCGCCTGTTGCGCAAGAGTGATTATCCCAGCGGCCGTTTCACCAATGCGTTCGTCGGATATGACGACGAGTCGCGTGCTGCCGTGTTGGAGTTGACGCACAACTGGGATACCGCGTCGTACGACATGGGTACCGGCTTTGGCCATGTTGCGGTTGAAGTCGAGGATGCCTACAAGGCCTGCGACGAAGTGAAAAAGCGCGGCGGCAAAGTCACGCGCGAGCCGGGACCGATGAAACACGGCAGCACAGTGATCGCTTTTGTCGAAGATCCCGACGGCTACAAAATCGAGTTCGTCCAGCGCAAGGCTGCGAGCTAAGATGGCGCCGTTACGGCGTCGGCAATCCGCACAAACTCTGCAACCGAAAGCTCCTGCGCCCGCGCCCCGGCATTGATGCCGAGCGCGGAGAGCTGGTCGGCTGACACCATGCCTTTCAGTGTGTTGCGCAGCGTCTTGCGCCGTTGTGCGAATGCGCGACTGACCACTTCGGCAAACACGATTTCGCTGCGCGCCGGATGCGGCAGCTGATCGAGGGGTGTCAGCCGTACCACTGCGGATTCGACCTTCGGCGCGGGATCAAATGAATCCGCCGGCACGTCAAACATTTTTTCCATGTCGAAACGGTACTGCAGCATCACCGAGAGTCGACTGAATTCCGAATCCCCGGGCGCGGCGACCATGCGTTCCACGACTTCCCGTTGCAGCATGACATGTATGTCACGGATGTAGCCTGCATACGCGGCGAACCGGAACAGCAAGGGTGTGGAAATGTTGTAGGGCAGATTGCCAACGATACGCAGGCCATGGCCCAGCGTTGAAAAATCGAAATCAAGCACGTCGCCTTCGTGAATGGTCAGGCGATCCGGCGGATACTGATTGCGCAGCCGGGCGATCAGGTCGCGATCAATCTCGATTACCTGCAGCAGGTCCAAGCGGCCCAGCAACGGTTCCGTCAAGGCGCCGAGGCCTGGACCGATCTCAACCAGATTGTCGTTGCGTTGAGGTGTGATGGCCGAAATGATGCCGGCGATAATGCCGTCGTCGATCAGGAAATTCTGGCCGAAACGCTTGCGCGGGATGTGCCCGCTTGCAGAACGCATGCTTATGCCGGATGCCTGCTGCGCAAGGCGAGTTCCGCTGCCAACTCGACCGCTGCGACCAGGCTTTCAGCCTTCGCCTTGCCGGTGCCGGCCAGTTCCAGTGCCGTACCGTGATCAACGGAAGTCCGCACGATCGGCAGACCCAGTGTGATATTGATGCCGCCGCCGAAACTGGCATATTTGAGCACGGGAAGGCCCTGATCGTGATACATCGCCAGCACGCAGTCACAGTTCTTGAGTCGTTCAGGCTGGAACAGGGTGTCGGCGGGCAAGGGGCCGATCAGATGAAATCCTTCATTGCGAAGTTTTTCCAGTACCGGAACGATGACATCAATTTCCTCCCGCCCTAGATGCCCTGATTCACCGGCATGGGGGTTGAGACCGGCAACAACGATCCTTGGCTGGGTTATCGCAAATCGGTTCACGAGATCGGCTCGCAGCACGCGGAGTGTTCGCTCCAGTCCGTCCGGCGTGATGGCTGCGGCCACTGCATGCAGCGGCAGATGCGTGGTGGCGAGTGCGACCCGCATGCCGCCGCCGGCCAGCATCATGACCACATGAGGCGTTTGCAACCGTTCCTGCAGGAATTCGGTGTGTCCCGTGAAAGCGATGCCTGCATCGTTGATGACGCCTTTGTGCACTGGCGCCGTGGCCATGGCATCGAACAGGCCGTTGCGACAGCCATCAGCGGCAATTTCGAGAGTGCGCAGCACGTAAGGGCTGTTGGCCGCGTCGATGCGTCCAGCCGCAGCCTGTTTTGCGAGGGGTACATGCAGTACGGAAAAAGCCGGCGCCGCATCGCGGCCGGCAAACCGTGGCAGTGAGCCGCCCAGCCCCAGCTTGCGGGCACGTGTGTGCAGCAGTGTTTCGTCGGCGATGATCACGATGCGCGCTGGAAACTTGCGCTCGGTGATCATTGCACAAAGATCGGGACCGATGCCGGCGGGTTCGCCGGCGGTGACGGCGATCAGCGGGGTGTCTGCAGCATCGGGCATGGTGCGTCGGCTCCCGGATCAGCCTGGCTGATCAATTTCGATTGTCGAGCCGCTGCTCGATATAGGCACGGTCACGCAACTGGCGCACCCACTCCTGATAGGCTTCATCGGTTTTGCGTTCGCGCAGGGTCTGACGCACATTCATGCGCTCACCTTCCTTGGACATGTCCTGGTTGCGTCGTTCCATGACCTGGATCAGGTGCCAGCCGAAAGGACTGCGCACCGGCGCACTGATTTCACCAGGCTTCAATGCATTCATCGCCTGTTCGAATTCGGGCACGGTATCCCCGGGTGACAGCCAGTTCAGATCACCGCCGCGCGATGCGCTCGTGTCTTCCGATCGGGCCCTCGCAAGCTCGGCGAAATCAGCTTTGTTATCCAGACGCTCCTTCAAGGCCAGCAGGCGGTTGCGCGCTTCGGTTTCCGATACCAGTTCATTGGTCTTGATCAGAATGTGGCGCGCACGCGTCTGCTGTACGAGCATTGGCGCGGCCCCGCCGCGGCGCTCGTTCAGAAGCAGGATGTGAAAGCCGTTGGGGCTGCGCAGCAAACCGCTTAACTGACCTGGTTGCAAGGTACGCAGCGCTTCGACAAACAATGTCGGTAGACGATCGGCCTGACGCCAGCCGATCACGCCGCCCTGCAGGGCTTCGGGGCCGTCGGAAAAGGCCGCGGCGACCTGGCGGAAATCAGCCCCGCCCTTGATCTGCGCCAGCGCCTGTTCTGCGCGGTCTCGCCTAGCCTGCAATTGCTCCGGCGATGCGTTTTCCGGTACGGCAACAAGGATATGTGAAACATTGAACTCGTCGCGTCCAGGCTGAGTCTGCTGACTCTGGATGAAATTGTCGATCTCAGCCTCGGTGACTACCACCCTCTGCGCGATTTCGCGCTCCTTCAGGCGGGACAGCGTTATTTCGCTGCGGATGTCCTCACGGAATTTGGCAAATGGAACATTGTCTTTGGCCAGAACAGCGCGCAACTGCGGCAGTGTCATCTTGTTCTGCTCGGCGATCCGCTGCAGGGCGCGGTCGAGCTCGGCGTCATCAATGCGCAGGCCGATCTCGCGGGCATGCTGAAGCTGCACACGGTCATTGATCACGCGCTCAATCACCTGCCGTTCAATGATTTCACGTGAAGGCGGCGGCGTGCCCTGTGCACGCAGCTGGCGGAAGGCAAAATCGACGCGTGCCGCCAGTTCACGTTCAGTCACGACTTCATCGTTGACCACCGCAATGATGCGGTCAACGGTAACGATGGCGCGGGGTTTGGCCTGCTGGGCTCCGGCGTTGCTGGTGCCGAGGAGCAGAAAGGCGGAAAAAAAGAGGAAGAAGGCGCGGGAGTACATGTCAGTTCCAGGGTTTCGGGTTGCCCGGTCGCCGTGCAAGCGGCCGGTCAGAACAATCCAGGCACATTGTATTCGACCGGAGCCGGCGAGCGCGGGTCAAACTGCTTGTAGCCGCCGATATTCCGCTGCAAAACATCCAGCGGATTACTGCCGATCCGTGAAACGCCGTTCAGTTCGAGCTGTATGAATATCGATGTGCTTGCGGCGCTGGTCGTTGTGGCGAAGCGGTGCGCCGCAATACGCAGCGACCAGCACCGATCATTGTATTCCACGCCGGCCAGAGTCTCCAGCGCACGGTTGTCGAGCAGCGAGTAGTTCCAGCGGCCTACAGCAGTCCAGCCGTTCTTGACCGGCCACTGTGCGGAAAAATCCGCCTGCCGCACCGAGTTGATGGTTTCGCGATAGGCCAGATTGAGCACCTTGCCGCGTTGCGGCTGGTAGCGTCCGGAGACATTGAATTTCTGGGTTTCCTTCAGATCCGTGTTGTATTGCCATCCGGCGTCAGCTGTCCAGTTGGTCGCGATATTGCCGCTCAGTGCGGCGAGCAGATCAGAAGAGTTGCTGTCGCTCGCCCTTGGTGCGACGCCCGGCACTGTCACCCGTTGTGACTGGAAATAATAACGCTGGGCAATGGCGCCGCGTATCCGTTCAATGCCGGAATCGGCACTGATGAAACGCGATGTGATGCCCATCGTCAGCTGGTTCGCATCATTGATCCGGTCCTGGCCGCTGAACTGGTTTTCGGAAAAAATGGTCGCGAAATTGATGTCCTGCAGGCCGCTGTCAAAGTTGGGGAGGGTGCTTTGATCCTTGTAAGGGATGTAGACGTAATAAGCCTTCGGCTCGAGCGTTTGGATGGCCCGCTGGCCACCGGTGCTGGTTTCCCGCTCGAATACCACGCCGCTTTCAACACTGAAAACGGGCAAGGAGCGCGTAGCATTCGGCAGGTTCGCAGTATTGTTGCTGCCGATGGTGTAACGGGTGAGATGCGCACCGAGTTTGGGTGTGAAATGAGCAAACGAATTTTGCAGAGGCAGTGAATAGCTGGGATAGGCGACAACACGCTGGCCGTTGACCAGGGAAACATGATCAAAAGACGTGTAGTTACCCAGAAACTCGAAGTCACCCTGATTGACGGTTTGGCGCTGTGCTGCCAGTGAAATTTGCGGTTGCCTGTTGTATGGCGGGGTCAGCGGCGCCAGCGGATCGGACTGTAGTGTCTGGAAACGCTGGGCAAAAGCGGAGATGCTGTAGGTGCCGCCGTTTCCCCAGGTACCACCGCGCGCCAGCGTTGCATCATTGGACAAATGAACCTGGGAGGTCACCGCCACTTGTGTCGACAGATCGGTGAAATACTTGCCGTCGGAAACCCGGTTAAGGTTGAGGCTGCTGCCCCATGAATCGCCGATTTGCTGCTGGTGTTTGGTGAACAAGCCCCAGCGATCAGTGCCGATCTGCTGGTCATTGGACAGCATTTCCGCCCGCGCCTCGCCCCGCCATTTCGGATCCAGGTAGCGAAACTCGCCGCCGAGCTGCAGGCCACGTTTGGTCATGTAGCGCGGATAAATGGTTGCGTCCATGTCCGGTGCCAGATTCAGGTAATACGGCACCGTGAATTCGAAACCGGTGGTGTTCGAACTGCGGTAACTGGGCGTCAGTACGCCCGATTTGCGCTGCTCATGCAGCGAAAAGGTCAGATAGGGTGACCAGAAAATAGTCTGGTCCATGAAGATGATGCTGGCATCACGGGCAGTGCCCACGTCACGGCTGCGATCAATATCAAGCTGCTTGGCACGCAGGAACCACGCGTCATTGCCGGGTTCGCAAGTCGTGTAATTGGCGGACTCCACCCGGTATTGGCCCGGTCCCTCGAACAACAGTCGTTCTGCCGTGCCGCGCCCGTCGCTTTCTGCCAGCGGCGCACTGCTGCCGGGTCCGGCGGTGGGCAGGGTCATCAGCATGTACCGCGGTTTTTCCATGAATCCGCGATCCGTCGTGGTCTGGTAATGCAGCACGCTGCCTTCAATCAGCTCGCGTCCCTGTTCCATACGTACGTTGCCTTTGGCATCGATGATGTCCTTCGGCGTGTCGTGGCGCATCCAGTCGGCAGCGAAGGACTGGCCGCGTTTGCGCATCCGCACATCGCCGAAAGCCTCAAGTTCCTTGTCCTGCGTTCCCTGGATGCGATCGGCATCGATGAACAGCGGAACTTCTTCTGCCGAGTCAGAAAGGGGCAACAGTCGAGGTTGTGGCTTCAGGGTCAGCCCGTCATCAGCGTTGGCGAGCAGCGGCAACGCGCACAGGACTGCAAGCGCAATTCGGGTTTTTCGGGAAAAGGGCATCGGGAAAGGGTGTCAGACGAGGTGCTAAAATCTCACAATTCACTCTGTGAAGCAACGATTGAAACCATCCCCAGACTCCAGTAGCGATTTGCGGCGTGACGCGCTCCATGCATGGCTCGCTGCGCAATTGCCCGGCAAGTCCTTTACGCTGGCGCCAGCTTCGGCAGACGCCAGCTTCCGCCGCTATTTTCGTGTAACGCTGGATGGTGTGACGCGTATCGCCATGGATGCGCCGCCCGAACGCGAAGACAGCCGGCCATTCATCCATGTTGCGCAATTGATGCGCGACGCGGGTGTGCATGTGCCGGAAGTGCTGGCCGCGGATACTGCGCAGGGATTCATGCTGCTGACGGATCTTGGCAACACCACCTACCTGAAGGCCCTGACTGAAGACAACGCTGATACGCTGTTCCGCGACGCGATTGCAGCGTTGATTACCTGGCAGCGGGCCAGCCGCCCGGATGTGCTGCCGCCCTACGATCGCGCGTTGCTGCAGCGGGAAATGGATCTGTTTCCCGAATGGTATGCCGGTCGCCACCTCGGTATCACGCTGAACGATACGCAGCGAGACTCGCTGGCCAAGATCAATCAACTGCTGGCCGACAGTGCACTGGCGCAGCCTTCCGTGTATGTGCACCGCGACTACATGCCGCGCAACCTGATGCTGTCGACGCCGAATCCCGGCGTGCTGGATTTCCAGGACGCCGTGTATGGTCCGATCACCTATGACGTCGCTTCATTGTTCCGCGACGCCTACCTCAGCTGGCCGGAAGAACGGGTGATCGACTGGGTCGCGCGCTATTGGGAGCAGGCCAAACGCGCGCAGCTACCGGTGGATGCGGACTTTGGCGCGTTTTATCGCTCGCTGGAATGGATGGGTCTGCAGCGCCATCTGAAAGTGCTGGGCATATTCGCGCGGATACACTACCGCGACGGCAAACCCGGCTATCTTGAAGACACGCCGCGTTTCCTGCGTTATGCGCGCGAAGTCGGTGCACGTTACGCTGCATTGAAGCCCTTGCTGCATTTGCTTGACGAGCTGGAGCAACGCAGCCCGCAGGTCGGTTACACCTTCTGAGTCCCTCATCGTGAAAGCCATGATTCTGGCGGCGGGACGCGGCGAGCGGATGCGGCCGCTGACTGACTATACGCCCAAATCGCTGCTGGAAATAAAAGGTAAATCATTGATTTCAATGATTATTTTGTCATTGGCGCGGGCCGGCATCACCGAGCTGGTGATCAATCTGGCGCATCTCGGCGAAAAAATTGCTGCTGCGCTGGGTGACGGCGCCGCGCATGGCGTGCGCATCAGTTATTCACGCGAAACCGAAGCGCTCGAAACCGCCGGAGGCATCGCCTATGCGTTGCCCTTGTTGGGTGACACTCCGTTTATTGCCGTCAACGCCGATGTCTACAGCGACTACGACTTTGCCGCGTTGGTGCAATCTGCCCAGCAATTAAATGAAACAGGACCGCTGGCGCATCTGGTGCTGGTCAACAATCCGCCGCAGCATCCGCGCGGCGATTTCGCATTGGTTGACGGGCAGGTGCAAAACGATGGAACCGCAAAGTTCACCTTCAGCGGCATCGGCGCCTATCACCCGGCACTGTTCTCCGGTGTCACCCGCGGTACCCGCGCGCGGCTGGCTGATCTGCTGATCGCCGCGATGCCGGCGGGCCATGTCACCGGTGAGCTGTATCGCGGCAGCTGGCATGACATCGGCACACCGGAACGATTGGCCGCGGTGGATCGCGTGGCGCGCGGCGGTTGACCCGTTTTCCGCGCCGTCCCTGCAGAAGCGACGGCTATAATCATTCCATGACCACACCGATTGACGCTTCCGTTTATGCACGCCGCCGCGCCCGGCTTGCCGCCCGGCTGGGCAATGGCGTGGCCATTGTGCCGACGGCGCCGGAATGCCTGCGCAACCGCGATGCCCACTATCCTTATCGTTACGACAGTTATTTCTATTACCTGACCGGCTTCCGCGAACCGGAAGCTGTGCTGGTGCTGGTCGGCGGTGACACGCCGCGCAGCATCCTGTTCTGCCGTGACAAGAATGCCGAGCGTGAAATCTGGGATGGTTATCGTTATGGTCCCGAAGCGGCACGTGAGGTTTTTGCACTTGATGAAGGCTGCAGCATCGCCGAGCTGGATGTCCGCATGCCCGATCTGCTGGCGGATCGGGGGAGCGTTCAGGTACATCTCGGCGCCGACCCTATATGGGATGGACGCGTGCTGGGCTGGATCAATGCCGTGCGCAGCCGCGCGCGCAGCGGCATTGCTGCGCCGGGCGAAATCCGTGACGTGCGTCTGTTGCTGGACGAGATGCGTCTGGTCAAGGACGGTCATGAAATTGCAGTGATGCGCCATGCCGGTGAAATTTCCGCTGCAGCACATCGCCGCGCAATGCAGATGGCGCAACCGGGCAAGACCGAATACGAAATTGAAGCCGTGTTCCAGCACGAGTTCCGTAACAGCGGCGCGCAGGCCCCGGCCTATACCCCTATTGTGGCCGGCGGTGCCAATGCCTGCGTGCTGCATTATGTCGAGAACAATGCGGTTTTGGCCGACGGCGACCTGCTGTTGATTGATGCTGGTTGTGAACTGGACGGTTATGCCTCCGACATCACCCGCACGTTTCCGGTAAACGGCCGTTTCAGCAGCCCGCAGCGCGATGTATATGAACTGGTGTTGGCCGCGCAGGCCGCGGCGATTTCCGCGGTCAAACCCGGCGCGCACTGGAATATGCCGCACGACGCTGCAGTGGCCGTTCTGGCGCAGGGCTTCATCGACCTGAAATTGCTCAGCGGCACGCTGGATGATGTGCTGGCGCAGGAAACCTACAAACAGTTCTACATGCACCGCACCGGCCACTGGCTGGGTCTCGATGTGCATGACGCCGGCGAATACAAGTCCGGTGGCGAATGGCGCGAATTGCAAGCGGGCATGGTGCTGACCGTGGAGCCCGGTTGTTACATCCGGCCTGCGCCCGGCGTGCCAGAGGCGTTTTACAACATCGGCATCCGCATCGAAGACGATGCGCTGGTGACCGATGGTGGGTGCGAAATCCTCAGCGCCGCAGCGCCGAAAAGCGTGGCCGACATCGAAGCCTTGATGCGGGATCGCCGTGGCTGATCTGGCCGATACGGCTGCACTGGATACCGAAACCGCCGATGTCGTCATCATTGGCGGCGGACCTGTCGGTAGCGCACTGGCGCTGGCGCTGCAGCCGACCGGCTGGCGCGTGGTGTTGCTGGAGGCGAGTACTGCTGCTGCCGCCGATTCCCGGCCACTGGCCTTGTCCTACGGTACCCGGCTGATTCTTGAACGACTGGGTGTGTGGTCGGCGCTGGCGGCGAACGCAACACCGATCCGTCATATTCATGTTTCGCAGCAAGGCGGCTTCGGTCGCGTCGGACTGGAGGCTGCCGAAGCCGGGTTGCCCGAACTCGGTTATGTCATTGACTACAGTGCGCTTGCGCAGGAACTTGCGCGTGCCGCTGAAGCGACATCGGCCGATTGTCGTATTGGCGCCCGCGTCGATGCGTGGCAGGGCGGCCCATCGGCACAGGTGCAGTACGAGATGGACGGGAAGCGCTACGCATTGACAGCACCGCTGGTTGTTGTGGCCGATGGCAGCGGCGTTGCCGATGCCGAGATCGTGGATTATCAGCAGTGCGCGCTTACTGCACGCGTAGTGAGTGAGCACCCGCATAACAGCAGGGCCTATGAACGGTTTACGCCGCATGGCCCGCTCGCCTTGCTGCCGGATGGTGCAGGCTGGGCGCTGGTGTGGACAACGTCACCCACGCGCGCACAGGTGTTATGCGAACTTGATTCCAAACAGTTTCTTGAAGAGTTGCGCGTTGAATTCGGCTCGCGTGTCGGTAATTTCATCAGCGTCAGCGGACGCGCGAGTTACCCGTTGAAATTGCGCCGCGCACCGCGGACGCCGCTCGACCATGCTGTATTGATCGGAAATGCATCACAGACACTCCATCCGGTGGCGGGTCAGGGCTTCAACCTCGGTCTGCGTGATGCGTGGGAACTGGCGGAACACGCCATGGGTGGCGTTGATGCGCCAGGTTCTGCTGTCTGGTTGCGTGCATATCACGCACGACGCAATGTGGATCGCGGCGGCGGCATCGGCATCACGCATTCTCTGGTACAGCTGTTTTCCAATGATCTGTCGTCGTTGCGCATCGCGCGCGGGCTCGCGCTGACGCTGCTCGGATGCATGCCACCGCTGAAAAATTTTCTGGTTCGTCGCATGACCTTCGGCGCGCGCGGCTGAGCAACGTCGCGAGTACCGTTTTACGTCCGCAGCTTGCCGGCAGCATTGCACGTGGCCTTCCAGCAATGTGCAGTAACTGCGCGAATCCAATGCGCTTTTATCCGCGCTGGTGCATCGTCGTGGTGCAAAGAACACGGCTGCCCAAAAAATAGGCAATTTTTTCTTTGCACGCCGCGCCAGTGTGATTACAATTGCGCCCTTTCCCCGTACACCCAGACAAAGAACAAATCCGGTGCGCATCGGCCCCTATCAACTGAAGAACAATCTGATTGTCGCGCCGATGGCCGGTGTGACGGATCGTCCGTTCCGCCAGTTGTGCAAGCTGATGGGTGCAGGTATGGCGGTGTCAGAAATGGTGGCGAGTAATTCCCTACTTTGGGGCTCTGCAAAAACGCTGCGCCGCGCCAATCATGAAGGCGAAGTCGATCCGATTTCTGTGCAGATCGCTGGTGCTGATCCGCAGATGCTCGCCGATGCTGCGCGTTACAACGTGGATCAGGGCGCGCAGATCATCGACATCAATATGGGTTGCCCGGCGAAAAAGGTCTGCAACGTGATGGCTGGCTCGGCGCTGTTGAAGGACGAGCCACTGGTGGCGCGCATTCTCGAAGCGGTGGTCGGCGCCGTCAATGTGCCGGTAACCCTGAAAATCCGCACCGGCTGGGATCGTGATCATCGCAATGCCATCATCGTCGCGCGAATCGCCGAAAGCGCAGGCATCCAGGCATTGGCCATCCATGGCCGCACCCGTGCCTGCGGCTACAGCGGCGAAGCGGAATACGACACCATTGCCGCGGTTAAAGCAGCAATCAACATTCCGGTAATCGCCAATGGCGACATCACTACGCCGGAACGCGTCAAACATGTCCTCGAATACACCAAAGCCGATGCCGTAATGATCGGCCGCGCGGCTCAGGGCCGGCCGTGGATGTTCCGCGAGATCAGCCATTTTCTGGAAACAGGTGCGCATCTGCCGCCGCCCGAAGTCGCGGAGATCCACCGCGTGCTGGTCGGCCACCTCAATGATCTGTATTCGTTCTACGGCGAATACACCGGTGTCCGTGTCGCACGCAAACACATCTCCTGGTACACCAAAGGACTTGCCGGATCCGCGGCGTTCCGCCATGCGATGAACCAGTTGCAGAACTGCGCCGAGCAGATGGCCGCAGTCAATACGTTTTTTGCTGAACTGTTGGGTCAGGGCGAACGCCTGACCTATGTGGAGGAGGAATTGGCGGCATGATGAATGAAACAGAAATGGCCCGTGTCGTACGCCGGGCGATTGACGGTTACTTCCGTGATCTCGACGGCGAAAAGGCCAGCGGCGTCTATGACATGGTGATCGGCAGCGTAGAAAAACCGCTGCTCGAATCGGTACTGCACAAGGTGCGCGGCAACCAGTCGCATGCAGCGGCGATGCTCGGTATCAATCGTAATACCCTGCGCAAGAAAATCAAAACCTATAACATCAAGTTCTAGCGAGGTCGCCGGGCGCGCCATCGCGCCGGATGCCAAGCCCGCCTTCCCATGACCACCATCAAACAGGCATTGATCAGCGTTTCCGACAAAGACGGCGTTGTCGACTTCGCGCGCGGCCTGGCCGGTTTCGGTGTGACCCTTCTGTCCACCGGCGGCACCGCGAAGCTGTTGAGAGATGCCGGATTGAAGGTGACCGAAGTCGCCGACTACACCGGCTTCCCCGAAATGCTCGATGGCCGCGTGAAAACGCTGCATCCGCGCATTCACGCCGGCTTGCTAGGCCGTCGCGATCTGCCGGAACATGTGGCTGCGATGCAGAAGGCTGGAATTGCCGGCATCGATCTGGTCTGCGTCAATCTGTATCCATTCACACAGACCATCGCCAAACCAGACTGCACCTTGGGGGACGCCATTGAAAACATCGATATCGGCGGCCCGGCGATGGTGCGCAGCGCGTCGAAAAACTATCAGCATGTCGCTGTGGTGACCGATCCCGCAGATTACGCCGGCCTGCTGCAGGAAATGACTGCGGCGAACGGTGCACTGGGGGCGAATACGCGGTTCCGCTTGGCGTGCAAGGCTTTTTCGCATACTGCGGCCTATGACAGCGCGATCAGCAATTTCCTGACGGCGCTGCAGGCGGACGGCAGCCGGGAAGCCTTCCCGGCTCGGCTGAACATGCAGTTTGATCGCGTGCAGACGCTGCGTTACGGCGAGAATCCGCACCAGAGCGCCGCGTTTTATCGCGACCTGGCGCCGGCGCCGGGCAGTCTTGCGGCCTATCGCCAGATCCAGGGCAAGGAACTGTCCTACAACAACATCGCCGATGCCGATGCCGCCTGGGAATGCGTAAAGACCTTTGACGCCCCCGCCTGTGTGATTGTCAAACATGCCAATCCCTGCGGCGTTGCGATTGCGGCGGATGTCGCCGCAGCCTACGACAAGGCGCTGGCCACCGATCCGACCTCGGCTTTCGGCGGCATCATCGCGGTGAACCGGCCGCTCGATGCGGCGACGGCACAGGCGATTTCGAAGCAGTTTGTCGAAGTGATCATCGCGCCGGAAATTTCAGCCGATGCACTGGCGGTATTCGCGCAAAAAGCCAATATCCGCGTGCTTGAAGTGCCGCTGGCGCCCGGCGCGAATGCGTTTGACATCAAACGCGTCGGCGGCGGCGTGCTGGTGCAGACGTCGGATGGCATGAACGTCGCACCGTCGCAGCTGAAAGTGGTCACGCGGCGCAAACCGACCGATACGCAGATGGCCGACCTGCTGTTTGCCTGGCGCGTCGCCAAATTCGTCAAATCCAATGCGATCGTGTTCTGCAGCAAGGGCCAGACCTTGGGCGTTGGCGCCGGCCAGATGAGTCGTGTGGATTCGGCCCGCATCGCTTCGATCAAGGCGGGTAATGCCGGATTGACGTTGACCGGTTCGGTGGTTGCTTCCGATGCCTTTTTCCCGTTCCGCGATGGTGTTGATGTAGCGGCTGCCGCAGGTGCGACAGCCATCATCCAGCCCGGCGGCAGTATGCGCGACGATGAAGTGATTGCCGCTGCGGACGAGCACGACATTGCGATGGTGTTTACCGGCTTCCGTCATTTCCGGCATTAACAGGCGCTGCGCCTGCTTTTGATTCAACTAACAACGCTGCACCCTTTGCGACCTCTATGAAAATTCTCGTGATCGGCGGCGGTGGCCGCGAACATGCGTTGGCGTGGAAACTGGCGCAGTGTCCCCGGGTATCGAAGGTGTATGTTGCGCCGGGCAATGCCGGCTCGGCTCGCGAAAACGGTGTGCACAACGTTACGCTCAACGACAATCAGCAAGTTGTTGATTTTATTGAAAAAAATGAAATAGCGCTGACGGTGATCGGCCCTGAGGCGCCGCTTGCCGCGGGTGTTGTTGACGCCGTACGCGCCGCCGGGCATCGCATATTCGGGCCGACGCAAAAAGCGGCGCAGCTCGAAAGCTCCAAGGATTTTGCGAAGAACTTCATGGTGCGCCATCGCATTCCGACGGCGAAACACGCGACCTTCACCGATGCGGCACAGGCGCATGCCTATATCGACCGCGAAGGTGCGCCCATCGTGATCAAGGCTGACGGGCTCGCTGCAGGCAAGGGCGTGGTCGTGGCGATGGACGCGGCCGAAGCGCATGCTGCTGTCGACATGATGCTGGTCGGCAACAAGATGGGCAGCGCCGGCGCACGCGTGGTCATCGAAGAATGTCTGATCGGTGAAGAGGCGAGCTTTATCGTGCTGGCGGATGGTCGCAACGCGCTGGCGTTGGCGAGCAGTCAAGACCACAAGCGCCTGAAAGATGGCGATCAAGGCCCGAATACCGGCGGCATGGGCGCCTATTCACCGGCGCCGGTGGTGACGCCGGAAGTGCATGCGCGGGTCATGCGCGAAGTCATTTTGCCGACCATCAACGGCATGGCCGCCGACGGCATACCGTACACCGGCTTCCTTTACGCCGGCCTGATGATTAACGGTAACGGTGAATTAAAAGTCCTCGAATTCAACTGCCGCATGGGTGATCCCGAAACTCAGCCGATCATGATGCGGCTGAAAAGCGATCTGACCGTGCTGCTGGATGCGGCGATTGACGGAAAGCTTGATACCGTCGAAGCCGAATGGGATCCGCGGGTGGCGCTGGGCGTGGTGCTCGCTGCCGCCAACTATCCCGAAGACCCGCGCAAGGGCGATGTCATCAGCGGACTGCCGCCGGGTGGCGAGGATTTCCATGTATTTCATGCGGGTACCGCATTGGCTGGCAAGGATGTGGTGACCAGCGGCGGACGGGTGTTGTGCGTGACGGCACTGGGCCACAACACACGCACTGCACAGCGCCGCGCCTATGAAATCGTTGACCAGATTTGTTTCGATGGCATGCAGCATCGTCGTGATATCGGGCATCGTGCGATCGGTAGCGGACGCAAGTAACGCCTAGTCAGGAATCCGGACGCCATGGACACCGCTGCAGTCAAAACCTATCTGACCGGACTGCAGGACCGCATCGTCAATAAGCTGTCCGAACTCGACGGCGGCACGTTTATTCGAGATGCCTGGGGCCGGCCGCAGGGTGGTGGCGGCATTACGCGACTGATCGAGGGCGGCAATCTGTTCGAGCGTGGCGGCGTCGGTTTTTCGCATGTCTTTGGCGACAATCTGCCGCCGTCAGCTTCTGCTGTGCGTCCCGAACTGGCAGGGCGTTCATTCCAGGCGATGGGTGTGTCGCTGGTGCTGCATCCGCGCAACCCCTATGTGCCGACTGTGCATATGAACGTGCGCTGCTTCATTGCAGAAAAAAGAGGGGCTGATCCGGTGTGGTGGTTTGGCGGCGGTATGGATCTCACGCCGTATTACGGATTCGCAGAAGACGCGACACATTTCCATCGCAGCTGCCGCGACGCACTGGCGCCGTTCGGCGCGGAATATCACCCAAAATTCAAGCAATGGTGCGACCGCTATTTTTTCCTGAAACACCGCAATGAACCGCGCGGTGTCGGCGGCATTTTCTACGACGATCTCGGCGAGCCGGATTTCGAACACTGTTTTGCGCTGACGCGCAGCGTCGGTGATCATTTTCTGTCGGCTTACACGCCCATTGTCGAACGCCGGCGTGAAATTCCCTACGGCGAACGCGAGCGTGATTTCCAGGCCTATCGCCGCGGACGTTACGTCGAATTCAATCTGGTCTTCGACCGCGGCACGCTGTTCGGCCTGCAGTCCGGCGGACGCACTGAATCGATCCTGATGTCATTGCCGCCGGTGGTGAACTGGCGTTACAACTGGCAGCCCGAAGCGGGCACGCCAGAAGCCGCGCTGTACACGGATTTTCTGGTCGCGAAAGACTGGCTCTAGACCGTCGTCTGGTTAAACCCCGAACCAGGATTTGACTGAACGGATGCGGTTGCGCAGTGTATCCAGCAGAGAATTGTCCGTGCTGCGGGCAGTGGCTACACGATGCTGTTTCAGCAATTTCGGCGCCTTGCGGAACGACTGATACCGCGCCAGCGCGGCCTGCACATGCTGCTGCAGCAGCTTCAGGTTCAGCGGCTTGGTCAGGAAGCGGAAGACCTGTGCCTGGTTGATCAGATCGATCACCAGCTCCGAATCCGACGCCTCGGTCATCACGATGGCAAGGATTTCCGGATGGTCCTGCTTCAACAGCTTGAAAGTTGCCAGTGATTTCTCGTCGCCGCGACCGATGTCAGCGACGATTACCGCAATTTCATGCTCCTGCAGCAGCACCAGTGCCCGATCAATGTCCGGGGCATGCAGTACGGGGCAGACGCCGCCGATCAATTCATTGGTGGCACGGAATACGCTCTGTGCGGATTCAATGACCAGAACACCGCAATCCAGTTTTTCCGGCAGAATCACCGGGCTGGTCGCCATGTCTGCCAGTTCAAGGGCGATGGCCGCGGCTTCACTGATGGTTTTCTGGATCTCGGCGTTGTCCCAGGGTTTGCTGACGAAGCGGAACACTTCGCCATCGTTGATTGAGCCGACTATGGAAGCCAGATCCGAGTAACCCGTCAGCAGAATGCGTACTGTATGCGGAGCGATATCCTTCACCTGGCGCAGAAATTCGACACCGGTCATCTCGGGCATGCGCTGATCGCTGATCACCACGTGCGGGTTGAAGCGCTTCATGAACTCCATGGCTTCGGGACCACTGCTGGCGGTAAACACGTTGTACTGGCTGCGGAACACCGAGCGCAAAGCATTGAGAATGCGTTCCTCGTCGTCTACAAACAGCAGCTTGGCTTTTTTCCCGCCCGTGTCGAAAGTCGGTGTGACTGATGAGGCCGAGGCTTCCGCAGGGGATTCAGATGTTGTCGATGCGGCACCGCGTGAACCACCGGGAAGATTCAACCCTGCGATCACGCGCGCAGCGGAGACCAGTTTCGGGTCAAGGCGCTGCGTCGGCGCATCATCGTTGTTCTCGGGGGCGGGCGTTTTAGCGGCACGGACGCTGGCTGAGATTCCTTGTACGAAGGCCAGGGCAAATTCGCGTGCGGTCTGGAACCGTTCCTCGCGTTTCTTCGCCAGCGCCTTGTGCGTGGCCCAGTCGAGTTGCGCGGATATCAGCGGATTGAATTCGGAGGGATTGGGAGGGCGCTCGCCGATCACCTGGCGCATGATTTCTACATTGCTGCCGGTGAAAGGTTTGCGTCCGGTCAGCAGTTCAAATGCGATCACGCCGGTGGCGTAAAGGTCAGTGCGTGCATCCGGTTCGTCGCCGGTGAACTGTTCTGGCGACATATAACCCGGGGAGCCCATGATTTCACCGATCTGGGTCAGCGATGAGGTGTCGATATGTGCGATGCCAAAGTCGCTGATCTTGATGCGGCCGTCGTCATTGATCAGGATGTTGGAAGGTTTGATATCGCGATGAACGACGCCCTGTGCATGGGCATAACCAAGACCATCCAGCAACTGACGGATGATTTCGCCGATCTCGGCCAGCTCGAATTTGGCCTGATTCTGCAGATGGTCGTAGAGCGAGCGGCCATGCACCAGCTCCATCACGATATAGGCGAGATCTTCGTCCTCGCCGTAATCATAGATGGCGGCGATACGCGGATGGGTCAGCCGGCCGACGGCCTGCGCCTCGTGGCGGAAGCGGGCGATCGCATACTGCAACTCCGAGGCGTCCATGGCCGACTTGGTGATGGTCTTGATCGCCACCTGTCGGTGAATGGCGGGGTCGAATGCCTTGTAGACAACGCCCATGCCACCGCGTCCGAGGATGCCCTGGATCTCGTATTTGCCGATCTTTTTGGGGTGGTCGGTAGCCATTAATTGTTATTCGAGTTCAGCGGTCGCCGGCGGTGTCAGCGGAAGCACGACGGTAAACCGGGTGCCTTTGCCGACCGTGGAGTCGACGCTGATTTTTCCGCCGTGTTGTTCGATGATTTTATAGGAAATTGAGAGGCCAAGACCGGTGCCCTTGCCCACAGCCTTGGTGGTGAAGAAGGGGTCGAAGATCTTCGACATGATCTCCGGCGGGATACCCTTGCCGTTGTCGGCGATCTCGACTGCAACATGTTGTGCGTCTTCGACCCGCGTGGTCAGTGTCAGTTCCCCGGTGCCGGATTCGATGGCCTGCGCGGCATTGTTGATCAGGTTGAGGAAAACCTGATTCAGCTGCGAAGGGGAGCAGGTGATCGCCGGAATATCCGCGAATTGCTTTTTCACCGTCAGGTGTTTCAGTTCGTGTTTGGCCAGCAACAGAGCGCTTTCCAGTCCATCATTGAGGTTGAAACTGGATATCTTGCTGCGGTCAAGGCGGCTGAAATTCTTCAGGTTCAGCACAATTTCAGAAATCTGGTCGATGCCATACAGGCCGTCAGTCGCAAGCTGTCCCAGTTCAGCCAGCGCCTGCTGTTCGGCGAAGTGGTGAATCTGTTCGCGTACCGACAGGAATTTGGCCTGCAGCCGGTCCGGATCTGGGCTGCCTTCTTCCATCAGCCTCAACAGCTTGTTGGTTTCAACGATGAGTTTTTTGACCTCGGGTAGCTTGCCGGCGACCGAACCCAGGCTGTTCTTGACGTAGGCGAGGGGCGTGTTGATTTCGTGGGCAATGCCGGCAACCATCTGCCCCAGAGACGACATTTTCTCGGTCTGGATCAGCTGTGCTTCGGATTCCTTGAGCTGGTGCAGCGCGTCCGAGAGTTCGCGGGTCCGCTCCTGCACCCGCGATTCGAGCAATCGGTAGCTGACGGCCAATCGAGACAGCAGCCAGCCTGTCAGGATCAGTAAGGCGCCAGCGTAAGCGATCAGATAAATGCGGTAACGCTCGCTTTCGAGCTGCGTGTTGGCAGTTTCCGAACTGAAGGCATCGGTGAGGCTGTCGATGCGCGGGCCCGCTGAGGAAATCGTGATTTTCTGGAACAGTTCGTCTTCGACGGGTTTGGCGCCGAGGATCTGTTGTACGGTGGCGTCGACGCGACCCAGTCCGTCGTGCAGTGCTGCCGGCATTCCATTGCCGGCTTTGCGCAAATCCGCCGCAAACAACTCGACATTCTTGCGTTCGTTATCGGTCGGAACCGCGGAGTAGCGCATGACATGTGCAAACAGCAGCGCTGCGGTACTTTCAATGGCGACGAGCTGCTCCCGTTGCGGCACGCTTTGCCATGCCCCGCGCACCAGACCCGCGATCTCGGTATCAAATTCGACCATGCGTCCCAGCGACTGGGTCACTGTTGCACCGGCTGCACGATAACGTGTCAACAGATCGGTTTTCTGTTCGAAAGCCTTGACCAGAGCGGGCATGCCCTGCGCGAGAACCGGGCTGTCGATGTCTGCTGCCGCTGTGCGTAAACGGCGCAGCAATTCGGGAACGCGGGTGCCGCGATCGCTCATGCCCCGGTCCTTGCCGGAAGGGCCCTCGACCCGTGCGCGCAGCACCTCAATGTCCCAGCGACCGTCGATTTCCTTCAGCTCACGCAGATAGCCGAGAATTTCGTTTTGCTGCCGGTAATCGACACCCTGGCTTTTGAGATAAATAAACCCGAGCAACGCCACCAGTCCTGTCGCACAAACCACCAGCAGGAGCAGTCGGGTATTTCCTTGCGCGAGTACACCCCGGACAAAAGTCTGAAAATTTGATTTCAGCAATTCCGGACGCAAGGGTTTCTTCGCCAGCAGTTTATTCATCACGATCATTCACCGAGATAGGCGTGTCGCACTTGGGGGTTGGACAACAGGGATTTTGCAGCATCCGCCAGGACGATGCAGCCGCTTTCCATGACATAGCCGCGATCACAGGTCTGTAGGGCCAGCTTTGCATTTTGTTCCACCAGCAGCATCGTCACGCCTTCTGCGGCAATCAGGCGCACGGTTTCGAATATTTTCTGCACCATCAGAGGTGCCAGACCCATGCTGGGCTCGTCAAGGAGCAATAACCGGGGGCGACACATCATCGCCCGGGCAATCGCCAGCATCTGCTGCTCCCCTCCAGACAAGGTGCCGGCGAGTTGATCACGGCGTTCGGCCAGTCGCGGAAACAGTGCACACACCCGCTCGGTATCCCTTGCAACTGCTGCGGCGTCGTTCCTGATATAGGCTCCCATGGCCAGATTTTCGGACACAGTCAGTCGCGGAAACATGCCACGTCCCTCGGGAACCAGCGCCAGACCGTGACGCACCAGATGATACGCCGGTTTGCCGGTCACATCGTCGCCGTCATAGGTGATGCTGCCGCTTCGGGGCCGCAACAATCCGGCGAGTGCTTTCAGGGTAGTGGTCTTGCCGGCGCCGTTGGCGCCGATCAGCGCGACGACCTCGCCGGCAGCCACCTGCAGGTCAATGCCTTTGACTGCGCGGATGCCCCCGTAGGCCACTTCCAGTTGTTTGACTTCAAGCATGGCACGATCTGTTCATTCAAAACCGTCGCCGAGGTAGGCTTCGATCACTCGCGGGTCGCGTTGCACTGATTCAGGCGCACCTTCGGCGATTTTTTCGCCGTAGTCGAGGACCGCAACGCTGTGCGAGAGACCCATCACCAGTTTCATGTCGTGTTCGATCAGCAGCAGAGTCACGCCGTCGGCGCGAATGCGTTCAAGCAAGGCTTTCAGCGCGGCGGTCTCGGTTGCGTTCATGCCGGCCGCCGGTTCGTCGAGTGCCAGCAGCTTCGGATCGGTGGCGAGGGCGCGCGCAATTTCCAGACGGCGCTGGTCACCGTAGGGCAGGTCGCGCGCCAGATCGTCGGCCCGCGCTTCAAGCCCGCAATATTCGAGCAGTTCACGGGCTCGCCCGGTAATGGCTTGTTCTTCAGCGAGGGCTGCGCGGGTGCGGAACGCGGCTCCGAGCACACCGGTATGCGACCGCAGGTGGCGGCCGACCATGACGTTTTCCAGTGCAGTCATGCTGCCGAAAAGACGGATGTTCTGAAAGGTGCGTGCAATACCATGGCCGGCAACGGCGTAAGGCTTCAGCCCTTCGATACGGTGCCCATCGAACATCAAGGTACCGGCATCGGGTGTGGCCAGTCCTGTCAGCACGTTGAACAGTGTTGTCTTGCCTGCGCCATTGGGACCGATCAGGCCGAAAATTTCGCCGCGGCGGACGCTGATCGACACATCGGACAGCGCGGCCAGCCCGCCGAAATTTTTATGGATGCCGCTGGCTGCGAGCAGGATATTGTCAGCTGGCATGGGCGTTTCCCGTTGCAGCAACCGCAGCCTGGCGTCGCCGCGCGGGCCACAGCCCTTCCGGGCGCAACAGCATCATCAGCACCAGTGCCAGACCGAACAGCAGCATGCGCAGGTCTGCAGGATCAACCATCACCTCGCCGAACCAGCGTTGTTGCAACGGGCCGATGTAACGCAACGCTTCAGGCAGTGCAGTGAGCAGCACGGCACCGAGCACGACGCCGGCGACGTTGCCCATGCCGCCGAGCACGACCATGCACAGCACCATGATCGAATCAATCAGCTGGAAACTTTCTGGACTGATGAACCCCTGAAATGACGCGAACAGCCCGCCGGCAACACCGCCGAAGGTAGCGCCCATCGCAAACGCCAGCAGTTTCACGTTGCGTGTGTTGATGCCCATGGCCGAAGCCGCGAGTTCGTCATCGCGGATGGCGACCCAGGCGCGTCCGATGCGCGAGTTCTGCAGCCGCAACGACAAGCCGATGGACAATACGGCGCAGACGAGAAAAACGAAGTAATAGTTATGCACGGGTGAAAATGTCAGTCCGGCAATGCTGTGCGTCTGCGCCAGCGAGAAACCGCCTATCTGCAGCGGGTCGATCAGCGTGATGCCCTGCGGGCCATTGGTAATGTTGACCGGACGGTTCAGGTTGTTCAGAAACACACGGATGATCTCGCCGAAACCCAGTGTGACGATTGCCAGATAATCGCCGCGCAATCGCAGCGTCGGCGCACCGAGCAGGATGCCGAATATCGCGGCAATCGCAGCACCCAGCGGCAGCAGCACCATAAACGGCCAATGCACGGCGAACTGCGGAGATGCCAGCAGTGCATAACTGTAGGCGCCGACTGCGAAGAATGCGATGTAGCCGAGATCCAGCAAACCGGCGAAGCCCACCACAATGTTCAGGCCCAGTGCGAGCATCACGAACAGCAGGGCGACGGCAATGATGCGCACCCAGCTGCGACCCAACACGGCCTCGGTGATGAAGGGGAGCGCAAGCAGCAGCAGCGCAACGGCGCTCCACGCAACCCAGCGCCAGCGCCGGTCGGCAAACAGCACGCCGGTATTCACGCGCGGTCCCCGCTGTGCTGGCCGAGCAGCCCCGAAGGTCGCAGCACCAGAACCAGTACCAGTACGAGGAAGGCGAAGATGTCACGGTAATTGCTGCCCAATACGCCCCCTGTCAGGTCGCCGATGTAACCGGAAGCCAGGCTCTCGATTACGCCGAGCAGCAGTCCGCCGAGTACGGCGCCACCGACGTTGCCGATGCCGCCGAGTACGGCTGCAGTAAATGCCTTCAGGCCCAGCATGAAGCCCATGAAATAATGGCCGATGCCGTAGTAGAGGACGATCATCAATCCAGCAATGGCCCCGATGGCGGAACCCAGCACGAAGGTGAAGGCAATCACGGAGTTGGTATTGACACCCATCAGGCCCGCGACATCCGGATTCTGTTCCGTCGCGCGCATTGCGCGCCCCATGCGGCTGGCTTTGATGAACCACAGCAGACCGGCCATGATCGCGCAGGCGAGCAGGAAAATTGCCAGCTGCAATGTGGTCAGTTGTGCGCCGGCGATATCAATGGCTGCCGGTTCCAGCAGTTTGGGCATGGCGATGTATTGTTTGCCCCAGATCAGCGCTGCCGAATATTGCAGCAGTATGGATATGCCGATCGCGGTGATCAGCGGCGCCAGTCGCGGCGCACGCCGCAACGGCCGGTAGGCAACACGTTCGATCGATAAGCCGAGTGCTGCGCAAACGACCACAGCTCCCCCGCCTGCAAGTATCAGGATTGCTGGTGCCGGCAAACCCGCGGCGGCAAACATCTGCACGATGGTCAGCGATACCAGCGCACCGACCATGGTGATGTCGCCGTGTGCGAAATTGATCAACCCGAGAATGCCGTAGACCATCGTATAACCCAGCGCGACCAGTGCGTAGATGCTGCCCAGCACCAGGCCGTTGATGAGTTGTTGCGCGAATATGTCCATGGCCAGAGACGGCAACGGCACCCGAGGGGGTGCCGTTGCTTTGCCGTTATTGTCGGATTACTTCTTCGTGGCCTCGGGTGCCGGCGCGGCAGCTGGTGCAGCTTCTGCTTCAGGTTTTACGGTTTCCAGCGGCTCCCATTTGCCGGCCTTCACGACATAAATGGTGATCGGGCCGTTCTTCAGATCGCCTTTTTCATCAAAGGCGATCGGGCCGATGACGCCGTCGTAAACGGTCTTGCCGACTTCCGGCAGGAACTTTGCCGGTTCGGTCGAGCCGGCGCGTTTCATCGAGTCGATGAACACCATCACTGCGTCGTAGCCCATCGGCGCGAACAGCTCGACTTCCTGGTTGAATTTCGCTTTGTATTTCTCAAGGAAAGTTTTTCCGCCGGGCATCTGGTCTTTCGGCAGGCCTGGAATCGAGGCCATCGCGCCTTCTGACGCATCGCCGGCAAGCTTGATGAAATTCGGTGTCTGCATGCCATCGCCGCCGATGAATTTGGCCTTGATACCCAGATCTTTCATCTGCTTGATCATCGGTGCGGCTTGCGGATCAATGCCTCCGAACATGATCAGGTCGGGTTTCTTGCCTTTGATCTTGGTCAGGATGGCTTTGAAATCCGTATCTTTATCAGTGGTGTGTTCGCGAGCAACGATTTTGAGGCCCAGCGACTTGACGGTGGCTTCAAAGTTGTCGGCGAGACCTTGGCCGTAGGCTGTGCTGTCATCAATGACCGCTACGGATTTAGCCTGCAGCGTTTTTGCTGCAAAGCGGGCGAGCGTCGGACCCTGCTGGCCATCATGGGCGACAACGCGGAAGGTGGTCTTGAAGCCTTGCTCGGTGTATTTCGGATTGGTTGACGAGGGAGAAATCTGCGGGATGCCGGCATCGGAATAAATTTTCGAGGCCGGGATCGACGCGCCTGAATTGAAATGCCCGATCACTGCAGCGACTTTTGCATCGGCGAGTTTCTGGGCGACGGTAGTGGCCTTGGTCGGATTGGCTTCGTCATCTTCCGCGACCAGTTCAAACTTCACTTTCTTGCCGCCGATTTCGACGTTTGCAGCATTGGCATCTTCAATGGCGAGTTGCACGCCATTGCGAATGTCGATGCCGATGTGGGCTTGCGGTCCGGTCAGTGGCGATGCCGAACCGATTTTTACGGTGAGCACTTCCGGCGCCTTCGGGGCTTCGGCCTTTGGTGCAGGTGCCGGCGCTTCCTGGCCGCAGGCTGCGAGCAGGGCGGTAACGATCAGGGCTGTAACAGCATGTCGCATCTTGTGTGTTTGCATGGGGTGACTCCAATGATGAGGATCGATGGTGTACGAAGTGTCGGCAGCCGAGGAAATCAGGAATCCCGGTTAACTTGTTGTTACTGAAAGGATTTTGTTCATTATCGGGGGAGCCCCCGGCAAAGTCAATTTTGACGGGACGGTACAGGCGGGCAGAAAAAAGCCGGCTGATGCCGGCTTTTCAAGAACCTTGTGCAAATGGCTTTAGGTTATTTGGTCGCCAGGATCCAATGCACTACGGTTTTGATGTCGTCTTCCTTGACATGCGCGTTGGGCGGCATCGGCGTGGCGCCCCATACTCCGGAGCCACCGGCTTTCACTTTCTTTACCAGATTGGCTTCAGCGTTTTTGTCGTTGCGGTATTTCGCAGCGATGTCCTTGTAGCTGGGTCCGATGACTTTCTTGTCGACAGCGTGGCAGGTCATGCAGCCGCTGGATTGTGCGAGTTTTTCATTGGCTGCGGCGTTGCCGGCAGCGAGCACGCTGGCGGCGGCCAATGCGACGATTGCAAATTTCATGACTACTCCTTGGAGGGCGGTTCGTGATGAGCGGCGATTGTAGCCGAAGCGTTGTGCAGTCAAAAGAATGTGAACCGCAATTGTCCCGGCTTTCGCATAACGCTGAAGCAGGCCGTGCGTTGACTCGAGAGCTAACGGAAACCCCGGCCTGATACTCATAACCATTTGTTTTTATTGAATATTTTGTAATTCGCTACTGCTCAGCCTGCCAGCAAGAGACAGGCTGATGGAAAGCGAAAGGGATGGTCAATCAGTCACTGCGCCCTTGCTTGCCGTAGACACCAGGCGTGCAAATTTCGCCAATGCGCCGCGGGTGTAGCGGGGCTTGGGCTGCTTCCATTTTTTCCTGCGCGCTGCAAGTTCCTTGGCCGGAACATTGAGCTGGATCAGCAGCTTGTCCGCATCAATGGTGATCGAGTCGCCTTCCTTCACCAGCGCAATCGGCCCGCCTTCAAAGGCCTCAGGTGCGACATGTCCCACCACCATGCCCCAGGTACCGCCGGAGAAACGGCCGTCGGTGATCAGGCCGACGGATTCGCCCAGGCCCTGACCGGTCAGCGCACCGGTCGGCGCGAGCATTTCCTGCATGCCGGGCCCGCCTTTCGGGCCTTCATAGCGGATCACCACCACGTCACCGGCTTTGATCTTCTTCGCCATGATCGCCTTCATGCAGGCGTTTTCGGAGTCGAACACGCGTGCTGGTCCGGTGATCTTCGGTGATTTGAGGCCGGTGATTTTGGCGACGCAGCCTTCAGGCGACAGATTGCCTTTGAGAATGGCGAGGTGGCCCTGTTTGTACATTGGTTTCGACCATTGGCGGATCACGTCCTGATTGGCGCGCGGCGCATCCGGGATGTTTTTCAGTTCCTGCGCCATCGTGCGGCCGGTGATGGTCATGCAGTCGCCGTGCAGCAGTCCGTTCTTGAGCAGCATTTTCAGCACCTGCGGCACGCCGCCAGCGCGATGGAAGTCCACTGCGACATAACGGCCTGAAGGTTTGAGGTCGCACAACACCGGCACCTTGCGGCGCATGCGCTCGAAGTCATCAATGGTCCACTTCACCTGTGCAGCATGCGCGATGGCGAGGAAATGCAGCACCGCGTTGGTCGAACCGCCGGTGGCCATGATCAGCGCTACCGCGTTTTCGATCGACTTGCGGGTGACGATGTCGCGCGGACGGATGTTCTGCTTGATCGCATTGACCAGCACTTTTGCGGAATACGCGGCGGAATCGGCTTTTTCTGGATCCGGCGACGCCATTTGCGAGGAGCCGAGGATGCTCATGCCCAGCGCTTCAAACGATGAGGACATGGTGTTCGCGGTGTACATGCCGCCGCAGGCGCCGACGGATGGACAGGCATTTTTTTCGATGCCGATGAAATCGGCCTTGCTCATCTTGCCGGCGGCGTAGGAGCCGACCGCTTCAAAGGCGCTGACGATGGTCAGGTCCTGGCCTTTCCATTTGCCGGGCTTGATGGTGCCGGCATAAACATAAATGCCCGGCACGT
Source organism: Bordetella parapertussis (assembly GCA_945862135.1). Lineage (GTDB taxonomy): Bacteria > Pseudomonadota > Gammaproteobacteria > Burkholderiales > SG8-41. Next base: position 20,626 of record CAMAYE010000001.1, on the reverse strand, counting down.
TCATGCGCAGCATCGCGATCATCCCGCCCGGCATGTTCTTGTCGCAGCCGCCGCAGACCAGCACGCCGTCCATCGACTGGCCGTTGACCGAGGTTTCGATGCAGTCGGCAATGACTTCACGCGACACCAGCGAATACTTCATCGCCTCGGTGCCCATGCCGATGCCGTCGGTGATGGTCGGCACGCCGAAAACCTGCGGCATCGCCCCGGCGGATTTCAGCGCGTCCATCGCACGGTCGACCAGCGGCTGGATGCCGGCGTTGCAGGGGTTCATCGTCGAATGGCCATTGGCGACGCCGACGATGGGTTTTTTGAAGTCGCCGTCGCCGAATCCCACGGCGCGCAGCATGGCCCGGTTGGGCGATCTTGCGACACCGGCGGTGATCAACTGGCTGCGTTTATTGAGCGGCATGAAAGTTCTCCAATGAAGGCGTCAATGGCAAGCGGACGTTGACGCGGGGCACGTATAATGAGCAGCTCATTTTATCGTATCCCCCGCAAATTCCCCATGCTCGTTCACCCGCAGTTTGACCCCGTGGCATTGCAGCTCGGGCCATTGGCCCTGCGCTGGTACGGCCTGATGTACCTGCTCGGCTTTGCCATGATCTGGTTGCTTGGCCGTTATCGCATTGACCGCAATCCGCTTGGCGTGTGGACGCGCGCCGACCTCGACGACGCGCTGTTTTTTGGCATTCTGGGCACGATCCTCGGTGGGCGGCTGGGCTACGTGTTGTTCTACAAGTTCAGCGATTACCTGGTGGCGCCGTGGAAAATCTTTTTTGTGTGGGAGGGCGGCATGTCCTTTCACGGCGGCTTCATCGGCGTGGTGATTGCGATGATGTGGTTCGCGCGCACGCGTCGGCAGGACTGGCTTCAGATTACCGATTTCATCGCGCCGCTGGTGCCATTGGGTCTTGCCGCCGGACGCATGGGGAATTTCATCAACGCTGAACTGTGGGGCCGGCCAACGGATCTGCCGTGGGCGATGGTGTTTCCCAATGTTGACCGTGTCGCGCGTCACCCGTCACAGCTTTATGAATTCGCGCTTGAAGGCCTCGTATTGTTCGCGATTCTGTGGATTTTTACCATGAAACCGCGTCCGCGCGGCGCCGCATCCGCGCTGTTCCTGATCGGTTACGGTGTATTCCGCTTTGGTGTGGAATACACGCGGGAGCCCGACAGCTTTCTCGGTTTTCTTGCTTTAGGTCTGACCATGGGCCAGTGGCTGTCAATCCCGATGGTCCTCGCCGGCACCGGCCTGCTGGCCTGGTCGTGCACCCGCCCGCGCTGAAACGCCCTTAGTTCAGTTTCTTCGGATCGACTTTAGGTGCGGTCTTTTCTTGGGCACGGCGCACGGCGCGCCGGTCCAGCAGGCGCTGGAAATTACCCAGTGAAAGCAGGTGCAGATAGGCGCGCGCCAGAATGCCGCTGGTCGCCAGTTCCTTCAGCGTTTCTGCGGGCAGCGCATGCAGTTTTTCCTCCGATACGCGGTACATGCCGGTCAGCGTGATGGATTGTTCGCCGGTAGGTGCGGCCTGCGCGGCAAACGGTTCGAAAAGCTGCAGCGCCTGCAGCTTGCGTGTCATTTCTTCAGTGCGTGCAAGGTCGGCTTCGAATTCGAACAATAGTTTGCGCAGATTGTTCCACACCGGCAGCGGCTCACCTTTTTCATCATAGAGTGCTTCGCCGCGCGGTTTCAGTGCGCGTTTTTCAACGCAGGCAATGCGTTCCGGCTGTTCCTGGCCATCGACGGAAACACGGGTCATGCAGAACGGATAGCGCCGCACATAGGCCGGGAGATATACCTGCGCGTCCCAGGTGTCGTCGGCTGTGACGAACAGGTTCTGCTGCTGTTCAAGACCGAGGATGGCCATGGCCACAAAGGTGCTGCCGTTGTCCCCGGAAATGAATGGGACCGGGTAGTCGCGGATAGCCAAAGAGAATTCTGAAAAGGATATTGGCAGTGCGGCCAGGCTGCGGAAAAGCACCGGCAGCTTGCGTTCTTCCGGCAGCAAAACCTTGTGGGTCTTGGTGAGTGGTACGATTTCCTGGTATCCGTAGGGCGGTTTGATGTCCACGTTTCATTCTCCGGCTGATCAGCGGATTATAGCCCGCAGGACCGGTGGTCATTTGCCGGAGGTGCCCCGAGCGGGTAAAATCCGCCCCTCGTTTAGGGGTGGTAGCTCAGCTGGGAGAGCGCCGCGTTCGCAATGCGGAGGTCGGGAGTTCGATCCTCCTCCACTCCACCACAGTTTCGGAAAGCCGCCCTTCGGGCGGCTTTTTGTTTTCATGGCTGCAAGCAGCTGTGCTCACGGTAATCGATCAGGGATTATGCTGTCCGACATGCGTATTCTGAATCTCGCCGCTTACCATTTCTGGCCCATTCCCGATCCGCAATGCACTTGTGCGGCGCTGAAGGCTGCAGGACAGTCGCTTGGTATCAAGGGCACAATTCTCGTCACGCCGGAGGGCCTGAACGCCTTCATTGCTGGTGAGGAAAAGACTTGCCGCGAGATGCTGGCGCAACTTCGCGCGGTGCCCGGATTCACCGATTTGCAGACCAAGGAAAGCTGGTCGGCCAGCGTGCCGTTCAAACGCTTCAAGGTCAAAGTCAAAAAAGAAATCATCCGCATGGATCACCCGACGATCTGTCCTGTTGAAGGGCGGGCGCCGGCTGTTGATGCAAAAACCCTGGCGCGCTGGCTGGACCGCGGCTGCGACGATGCCGGTAAACCGGTGGTGATGCTGGATACGCGCAATGACTTCGAAGCGGACTACGGCAAATTCCGCAATGCCATTGACTGGCGTATCCGAAAATTCACCGAATTTCCTCAGGCGGTGCGGGATCACTGCGATGACCTGCAGGGTAAAACGGTGGTGAGTTATTGCACCGGCGGCATTCGCTGTGAAAAAGCGGCGTTATTCATGCAGGAACTGGGTTTCACCAATGTGGTGCAACTGGATGGCGGTATTTTGAAATACTTTGAAGAAACGGATGGCCGCCATTGGCAGGGCAACTGCTTTGTGTTTGATGAGCGTGAATCGCTGGAACCGAACCTCAGCCCCGGAAAACCTGGTGCTCCAGAAGAAGCAAGATAAACCGCAAACGACCGGTTGCGTTCAGCGGCCGGGCATCCAGTCCGGCAGCGGGCCCCACAGCACCGCAATACCCAGTATTGCGAACACCAATGCTGCAACGGCGTGTACGGTTTGAGCCGGGAATTTTTTGGTGGCAATCTCGCCGAGCAGCACCGCCGGCACATTGGCAATCATCATTCCCAGCGTGGTCCCGAGTACAACGCCGACCAGCGTATCGAAACGTGCGGCGAGTGCAATGGTGGCGATCTGAGTCTTATCTGCCATTTCCGCCAGGAAGAAGGCGACGACAGTGGCCCCAAATACGCCCAGCGGTGCTTTGGGGGTGGTGGCATCTTCGGGATCGAGTTTGTCCGGAATCAGCATCCATCCGGCCATTGCCAGAAACGACAAACCGAGTATCCAGCGCATGGTTTCGGGACCGAGCATCGTTGCGGCCCATGCGCCGACCGTGCCGGCCAGCGCATGATTGAGCAGCGTTGCGACCAGAATTCCCCAGATGATCGGCCAAGGTTTGCGGAAACGCGCGGCCAGCACCAGTGCGAGCAATTGCGTTTTGTCGCCGATTTCGGCCAATGCAACGATGCCCGTGGAAATCAGGAATGCTTCCAACAGAAATCCCAGGAGAGTTGGTTTTTAGGGGATGCGGACTGTAACGTAACAAAAGTTTCGACGCAATTTTGGCGACCAAGGGTCCGCATAGTGCCTAGAAACATGGTTGGATTAATTGCGTTTAGGTAAGCTTGAGTCGATCTTTACGAGAAGCGCAACAGAAAAAATACAAATCACTGAAGAATATGGATTTGCGGCGCTGGAAAATATGCGGCCTGCATCATGCCCGGGATTACCGCGCAGAGGAGTGGAAAAATTGAGTATTGATGACAATAGCCATGCCGAAATGCTCGCGCAGAGTGTCGGCGACTTCGTACAGCGCGGCGCCGATTTGCCGCGTGTGCGTGCATTGGCGCAGAACCGTGCCGAATTTGACCGAACGCAATGGCGCCAGCTGGCTGAGCTGGGATGGCTTGGCGTACTGGCGCCTGAATCCTGCGGAGGACTTGGCCTCGGACTTGCCGAAGCAACGATAGTTGCCGAGGGTCTGGGTCGTGCGCTGACACCGGAGCCCTACACAGCTGTAGCTGTCTTGGCCGCGCGGGTGCTCGAACACACAGCAGCAACGCCTTTGCGCGACCAGTTGCTCACTGATCTGGTTGCCGGTGACTGTGTGCCGGTGCTCGCGTGGCAGGAACAGGCCGACGATTTCGCCGGACTGCAGGTGGCAACCACCGCAAAGCCGTTTGAAGGCGGCTATCGCGTCAGCGGGCAGAAAAAATTCGTGATTGGTGCAACGGCAGCCGATGGTTATCTGGTGAATGCGCAAGCCGCGGATGGCCTGCAGTTGCTGTGGGTGCCGCGTGGTGCCGCCGGCTGCAGCACCAGCTTGATGCCGCTGGCTGACGGCCGCAGCTACGGTGAAGTGACGCTGAAGGATGTCGCGGTGACGCGCGAACAGGTGCTGGCCTCGGGTGAAGTCGTGAGGGGCACTCTGGATCGCGCGCTGGATCATGCGGCCGTTGCGGCTTCGGCGGAATTGGTCGGTGTGATGAAACGCGCCAATGAAATGAGCCTCGATTACATGAAGACGCGCGTGCAGTTCGGCAAAGCCATCGGCAGTTTCCAGGCCTTGCAGCACCGCGCGGTGGATCTCTACATCCAGCAGGAAATTGCCGATGCCGTACTTCGCGACGTGGTTCGCCAGCTGGATGCCGCGCCCGACGACACGGCACGTGCACTGGCCGCGAGCCGAGCGAAATCCCGCTGCGCCGACGCTGCGCTGGCGGTGACTCGCGCCGCGATCCAGTTTCACGGCGCGATCGGGTTTACCGAAGACTGCGATGTGGGGCTGTATGTGAAAAGGGCGATTACGGTCGCGGCATGGCTGGGCAATGGCCGAACGCATCGCACACGTTATGCGCGGCTGTCTGTGCAACCGCAAGGCAAGGAGGCCGCATGACTGACTGGAATGCAATGAGCGACGAGGCGTTTCGCGCGGAAGCGCGTGCCTTTTTTGAAAACGAATTCCCGGGAGAATTCAAATTCCTGCCGCGGCGGATGCGCTGGAGTGAATGCCGCAGCTGGTATTTGAAGCTGTCGAAAAAAGGCTGGGTCGCGCCGAACTGGCCGAGCGAACACGGCGGCATGGGGCTCTCGCCGTCGAAGCTGCTGATCTATTTCGAGGAAACCGAACGTGCCGGCGTCGGCCGCATGCCCGATCAGGGCATCACCATGGTCGGACCGACGCTGATCCGTTTCGGCAACGACGCACAGCGCAAGCATTACCTGCCGAAAATCCTCGCTGGTGATGCCACCTGGTGCCAGGGCTACTCCGAACCCAACGCCGGTTCCGATCTCGCCAGCCTGCGAACCGAAGCCGTGCTTGACGGCAACGACTACGTGATCAACGGCAGCAAGATCTGGACGTCGATGGCGCATGACGCGACCAACATCTATGTGCTGGCGCGCACTGACAAGCAGGCGAAGAAAAAACAGGAAGGCATCAGTTTCCTGCTGGTGGACATGAAAACCCCGGGCATCACGCTGCGCACGATCCGCAACATTGCCGGCCACGAAGAGTTCTGCCAGGTGTTTTTCGACAATGTGCGCACGCCCAAGGAAAACCTCGTCGGCGAACTGCACAAGGGCTGGACCATTGCCAAGGGCTTGCTCGGCTTCGAGCGCCTGAACATCGGCAGCCCGCGGCGGCCGTTGCAGGCGCTGGAAAAACTGGAAATGCTGGCGCAGGCGCGCGGTCTGCTTGCCGATCCTGCTTTTGCAGAGCGCTTTACGCAGCTGAAACTGGATCTGGCCGACCTCGGCTCGCTCTACGGCCGTTATGTCGACAAGGCGCGGCGCGGCGAAGCCATGGGCCCCGACGTGTCGATGCTCAAGGTGTGGTCGATGGATACCTATCAGCGTTTATCGGAACTGCTGATGGATGCCGCCGGTGAATATGGCGCCGTTGAAGGCGAGATCGCGTTCGGTGATGCGTCGATTGATGTGCTGTCACCGTTCTACAACTCGCGGCCCGGCACGATCTACGGCGGTTCCAACGAGATTCAGCGCAACATCCTTGCCAAGTACGTGCTGAACCTGCCGTCCTGACCGAGGGTTTTTGCAACGGAATGATCTTCAGAAGAAGTTCATTCCACCTTCATCGGCAATATCACCATCTGCATCCCCTGCAGATGCAGTCGCTGCTGCATGGCCAGCGCGGTTTGATTGTGCAGCCAGCGGGTGAAGAAATTATCGTGCACGAAAATCAGCTTTGACGCGAAAAACACGCTGCTCGGGAAATCGCGCGAAATCTGCTCCGTCAGTTTGAGCAGTTCCTCGACCGGTTCGGTGCCGAACGCACAGTAAGACTTCGCGGCAAGGTCGTGCGTGTGACAGAAGTTTTCGTAATAACGCAGCGAGTTTTCGATCTCATACTGCAGCGTGCGCAGCGCGCCCGGACCGTCGTAGCGCTGGGCATCGATTTCACCGACGCTGACAAACACGAAATTGCGGAAATGCCCGGGGAACAGCCGCTGCACCCATAACATCGCATGCATGCCGACACCGCGGTTTTTGCCGACAAAAAACACTGCGGTCGGTTTTTGCGGGTCGGGTTGCGGTGGGTTCTGGACTTCCTGCAGCGGTTTGCCGCTGGAGAACAGGCTGTCGATCTTGCGCAATTGCTCACGCGTTTCTTCGTAATGCCAGCGGATGGTTGCGCACAGCGCAATGACGCCGCCGGTGATCAGCAGCGTGACCCAGCCGCCTTCATTGAATTTGCCGAAAATCAGCACCAGCAGAATGCCGCCGGTGACAAAAAATCCGAGCGCCGACAGCGCCAGCCGGCCGCGCCAGTTCGGCGCCGAGCGCCGGTTCTTCACCCAGTACAGGCACAGGCCCCACAGCGCGATCGAAAACGTCAGGAACACGTTGATGCTGTAGAGCACTACCAGCAGCGCAACGCTGCCCTGGCTCCACAGCAGCACTACCAGCGCCGCGGCGCCCATCAGCACGACGCCGTTCTGGGTCACCAGACGGCTCGACAACTGGCGGAACTGCCGCGGCACCCAGGAATCCGCAGCCATGTTGGCGAGTACCGCGGGGCCGCCGAGGAAACCGGTATTGGCGGCGACGAACAGCAGTCCGGCTTCGAGGATCAATACCACCAGCAATGCGCCCTGGTTGATGGCCACGCTGCCCAGATCAAAATCGTCGATGATGGCCTTGAATACCGTGGCATTCAGCGTCTGCCCCGGCGTCTTCACGGCATCCCACAGCATGTACAACACCAGAATGCCGCCGGCGGTGAACGCCAGCGAGGTCGCCATGTAGAACATCGTCCACTTGCCGGTACGCACACGCGGTTCGGCCAGGGTGTTGATGTTGTTGGAGACGGCCTCAAGGCCGGTATAGGTGCCGCCGCCGTGGGAATAGGCGAACAGCAGTGTGGCGGCAACGAACATCCAGCCGGATTCCTTCGCCATCACCGCCGTTTCACCGAGTGTTGCCGGAATCAGCTGCGGCAGTCGTTCGGCGTGTGCATAGATGCCCCAGCCGATCAGCGCTACATGGACAACGACGAATCCAACGAAAATCGGCAGCAGGATCTTGATCGCTTCCTTGATGCCGCGCAGATTGATGGTCAACAGCAAACCGACCAGCAACATTGCAAACGGCACTTTCCAGCCATGCCAGCCCAGCGGCAGCAGGCTGAACACGGCGTCAGCGCCGCTGGCCACGGAAATGGCGATGGTCAGCACGTAGTCGACGATCAGCGCCGAGCCCGAGACCAGGCCGGCGCGAGGTCCAATCAGCTGTGTGGCAACTTTGTAGCCGCCGCCGCCGTTGGGGAAGAGTTCGATGACCTGGTTGTAGGCCAGCGAAATGATGAACACGGTGAGGATGGTTGCCGCGGCGAGATAAAGCCCGAGCTGGGTATGGGTCCCCAGCGCGAGATAGGCTTCTTCAGGACCGTAACAGGCGGATGACAGGCCGTCGGCGCCAAGGCCGACCCAGGCGAAGAACGCAATCAGCGCAATGTTATGCCGCGTTTCGGGATTCATCGGGTCGCGCGGAGCGCCGATGACGATGTCACGCAGTTTGTGGGTAGTTGCCAATGAGGCCGTCACAGCACATCAGGCTGGGACGTAGCTCCTGAAAGTATCGGTATCAGCGCCGCGCAAGCGTGCGATCAGGGGTGTTGCGTAGACCTGCAAGCCGGTCATGGAAAAGAGACAGTAAGTGCGGGCAGTGAATGCGCGTTGAATTATCGCTGGTTGCGCTTCATGATAGCGCAGTTTAATCACCCCAGCCAGAACGCGCAGGAGTCAGGCATGAGCAAACAAGCCATACACACCGACAACGCACCGAAAGCGATCGGTACCTATTCACAGGCCGTGCGCTGCGGCGACACGGTTTATCTGGCGGGTCAGATCGGGCTGGATCCCGCGACTATGCAGATGGTGGATGGCATCGAGGCGCAGATCCACCGTGTATTCAAAAACCTGCAGGCAGTGGCCAAGGCAGCCGGCGGTACGCTGGATGATTGCGCCAAGGTCAATGTCTACCTGACCGACCTCGGACACTTCGCCAAGGTCAATGAAATCATGGCCGGTTATTTTCACGAGCCCTATCCCGCCCGCGCTGCGGTTGGTGTCGCCAGTCTGCCGCGCAATGCGCTGGTTGAAGTCGACGCGGTGATGTTTCTGCAGTGACCTGCGGCTGCATCAATAGCGGAGTAATGGTGGCATGACGCGGGCTCGTGCTGCCGAGCCGCCGGACGCCAGACATGCTTCGTTATCGGGTTTGAGCAAGGCCATTGTTGAAAAACTCGGCAAACTCGGCATCGCACGCAAGTTCGATCTGGTGTTGCACCTGCCGCTGCGTTACGACGATGAGACGGCCTTGTGTCCGATCGCCGACGTGATGCCCGGCGAGGAACTGTTGGTGCAAGGCACCGTCACCGATTGTGACATCAAGTTCCGGCCGAAACGCCAGTTGGTATGCCGCATCGCCGACGATAGCGGAGAGGCGTTGACGCTGCGCTTTCTTAATTTCTACGGCAGCCAGGTCAAGTTGCTCGCCGTTGGAAATGTCATCCGCGCCTTTGGCAATGTGCGACTGGGGCATTTCGGTGCGGAAATGGTGCATCCGCGTTTTCGTGTGGTATCCGGTGAAATGCCGGTTGCCCAATCGCTGACGCCGGTTTATCCGACCACTGCGGGCATGGGCCAGGACACGCTGCGGCGGCTGATCGCACGCGCGCTGGCTGACGAATCGCTGGCTGAAACACTGCCAACCCCTTTGCTCGAATCACTCGGTCTGCCGGCCTTCGGCCCGGCAGTAAAGCTGCTGCACAATCCCCCGCCGGATATTGCGCAGACCACCCTGCAGGGGCGTACGCACCCGGCGTGGCGGCGCATGAAATTCGATGAGCTGTTGGCTCAACAGTTGTCGATGCGTGTGCATTACCAGCGTCGTCGCGCGGCCGGCGCGCCGGTGTTGCGCGTGCGCGGCAATCTGGTCAGTGCATTGCTCGCGAGCCTGCCGTTCCAGCTGACGGCAGCACAGAACAAGGTGCTGGCGCAGGTGCGCGGCGATCTCGGCCAGTCGCATCCGATGCAACGTCTGCTGCAAGGGGACGTCGGCAGCGGAAAGACGGTGGTCGCGGCGCTGGCTGCGGTGCAATGCATCGAAAACGGTTATCAGGCGGCAGTGATGGCGCCGACCGAAATCCTCGCCGAGCAGCATTACCGCAAGTTCGCCGAATGGCTGGAGCCGCTGGGCTTGAAGGTGGCGTGGCTGTCAGGAAGTCTTAAAAAATCCGATAAAAAACAGTCACTTGCGGATATCGCTCAAGGCGACGCGGCCATCGCCGTAGGCACCCATGCCTTGTTTGAAGACGAAGTCGTGTTCAAGAATCTGGGACTCGCCATCATCGACGAGCAGCACCGCTTCGGCGTGCATCAACGCCTGGCCTTGCGCATGAAGGGCAGCAAACCCAACAAGGGCGCGCAGCCGCACCAGTTGATGATGAGTGCGACGCCAATTCCGCGAACCCTCGCCATGAGTTATTACGCCGACCTTGATGTATCGGTGATTGACGAATTGCCGCCGGGCCGCACACCGGTGGTGACCAAACTGGTGGCGGAAGAGCGCCGTGATGAAGTGATCCAGCGCGTGCGCGATGCCTGCGTCGACGGCCGCCAGGCGTACTGGGTGTGTCCGCTGATCGAAGAATCGGAAACGCTGCAGTTGCAGACTGCTCTCGATACGCATGCGCATCTGCAGCAGACCTTTCCCGAACTGCGCGTTGGCCTGGTTCATGGCCGGATGAAAGGCGCGGAGAAGCAGCAGGTGATGGCCGCGTTTAAGGCCGGAGAAGTGCAATTACTTGTGGCGACCACGGTGATCGAGGTCGGCGTCGATGTGCCCAACGCCTCGCTGATGGTGATCGAACATGCCGAACGCATGGGCCTGTCGCAGTTGCACCAGTTGCGCGGCCGCGTCGGTCGCGGTGCGGCGGAAAGCGCCTGTGTGCTGTTGTATCAAAGTCCGCTTTCACCGATGGCGAAGGAACGGCTTAAAGTCATTTACGAAAATACCGATGGTTTTGAAATTGCCCGGCAGGATCTGCAATTGCGCGGGCCGGGCGAATTACTCGGTGCGCGGCAGAGCGGGGTACCAATGCTGCGCTTTGCGGATCTGGCGCTGGATCTGGATTTGCTGGATGCGGCGCGGGAGGCGGCGGAGGTGTTGTTGCGGGATATGCCGGATGTGGCCAAGGCGCACCTTGCGCGGTGGCTCGGCGGCAGAAATGAGTATTTGAAGGTTTGAGGTGTTTTGTTGATGCGATAATTCCCCCTCAACAAGAACCGCAAATCGTGAACACCATTCCCCGAGATCCCCACTGGTGCGCCGCACCGGTCGCCGCCGGCGCATTGCGCCGCTGGCTTACCGATCGTGGATCACTCACCGCACGGCTGGAACGCCATGCCGGCCCGATCAAGGTCAAGGTACTGTTCCAAGGGCTGCGTCGTGTGAATCGCGATGAAGCCTTTCTGTTCGCATCGCCTGTCTCGCGCGTGCTGGTGCGTGAAGTGCTGCTGCTGCGTGGAACCAAACCGTTGGTGTTTGCGCATACCGTAGTGGCACCGGGCGCGTTGCGCGGTGCATGGCGCAGCGTGACTGCACTCGGCACGCGCCCGCTGGGGGCAGCATTGTTTGCCGATCCACGCATTGCACGGTTTCCGTTGCGTCAGAAAAAACTGCCGTTGTCGCATCCGCTGCATCGACGGGCAGCAGCGCAATTGAAAAAACAAGCCCCACCTTTATGGGCGCGGCGCTCGATATTTGCTGCAGGCGATTCGCCGATACTGGTCAGTGAAGTGTTCCTTCCCGCGTTATACGACCTGTGACCCCTGTGCCGACACTGAAGGACAGACTCAACGCCTATGAACGGCTGATGCGGCTCGACAAGCCGATCGGCATTCTGCTGCTACTGTGGCCCACCTTGTGGGGGCTGTGGTTTGCCTCGGGCGGATTGCCGCCGGGTCATGTGCTGCTGGTGTTTGTGACGGGTACGGTCTTGATGCGCTCGGCTGGCTGCGTGATCAACGATTTCGCCGACCGCAATTTTGATCCGCACGTCGAACGCACCAAGGACCGGCCGCTGGCCGCCGGCATCATCCGGCCCGCGGAGGCATTGATACTCGCCTCGGTAATGATGTTGTTGGCCTTTGCGTTTGTGTTGTTCCTGAATGCATTGACTATCAAGCTGGCCTTTGCTGCCGCAGCGATTGCGGTGATCTATCCCTTCGTGAAACGCGTATTTCCTTTGCCGCAGGCCTGGCTGGGTGTGGCTTTCGGATTCGGCATTCCAATGGCCTATGCGGCGGTGTGGAATGCGCTGCCAGCCATTGCGTGGTTATTGCTGGTGGCAACAGTGTTATGGGCGATTGCCTACGATACTGAATACGCGATGGTGGATCGCGAAGATGATCTGAAAATCGGCGTGAAATCTTCGGCAATCCTGTTTGGTCGATACGATGTGTTGGGCGTAATGACAACGCATGCGCTGTTCCTCGCGCTGATGGCGTGGATCGGCTGGCAGCAGTCGCGCGGTGTTTTTTATTTCGCCGGACTGCTGGTCGCCGTCGCGCTGGTGGTGTACCAGTACATGCTGATCCGGGATCGCCAACGTGACGGCTGCTTCCGGGCCTTTCTTAACAACAACTGGGTGGGCTGCGCCATCTTTGTCGGCACCGCTGTCGACTGGTGGCAGAACCCGCAGGTGCTGCCATGAGTTACAGGGATTTGCGCGACTTCATTGCCGGTCTGGAACGCGACGGCCAGCTCAAACGCATCAATGTCGAAGTCGATCCGAAACTGGAAATGACCGAGATCTGCGACCGCGTGCTGAAGCAGGGCGGCCCCGCGCTGCTGTTTGAAAAACCCAGGGGTTACACCATGCCGGTGCTGGGCAATCTGTTCGGCACGCCGCATCGCGTGGCGCTGGGCATGGGCCGCGATTCCGTCGCGGCGCTGCGTGAACTGGGGCAGGTGCTGGCGCAGCTGAAACAGCCCGAACCGCCGAAAGGCCTGAAGGATGCCTGGGACAAGTTGCCCCTGTTGCGGCAGATCATGTCCATGCAACCCAAGCTGGTGCGTGATCCGGTCTGTCAGGAGCAGGTGTGGGAAGGTGATGATGTGGATCTGGCGAAACTGCCGATCCAGACCTGCTGGCCCGGCGACATCGGGCCCTTGCTGACCTGGGGCCTGACGGTGACGCGCGGCCCGAACAAAACGCGGCAGAACCTCGGCATTTACCGGCAGCAGGTAATTGGCCGCAACCGCCTGATCATGCGCTGGCTGGCACATCGCGGCGGCGCGCTCGACTATCGCGACCATTGCCTTGCCCATCCGCGCGAGCCCTTTCCGGTGGCGGTGGCGCTCGGCGCCGATCCGGCAACGATGCTCGGTGCGGTGACGCCGGTGCCGGATTCATTGTCGGAATACCAGTTCGCCGGTTTGCTGCGTGGTGAAAAAACCGAAATTGCGCAATGCCTGACGCATGACCTGAAAGTGCCGGCAAGAGCCGAGGTCGTGCTCGAAGGTCATATCCATCCCAACGACACCGCGCTCGAAGGCCCCTTCGGTGATCACACCGGTTATTACAACGAGCAGGACCGTTTCCCGGTGTTCACGGTGGATCGCATCACCTTGCGCCGCGACCCGATTTACCACTCGACCTACACCGGCAAGCCGCCCGATGAACCGGCGGTGCTGGGTGAAGCGCTGAACGAAGTCTTCGTTCCCCTGCTGGTGCAGCAGTTTCCGGAAATCGTCGATTTCTATCTGCCGCCGGAGGGGTGCTCATACCGCGTCGCCTGCGTAAGCATCAAAAAACAGTATCCAGGCCATGCCAAGCGCGTGATGTTCGGCATCTGGAGTTTCCTGCGCCAGTTCATGTACACCAAGTTCATCATCGTCACCGATGATGACGTCAATGTACGCGACTGGAAGGAAGTGATCTGGGCGATGACGACGCGCGTTGATCCGAAGCGCGACACGCTGATTGCCGAAGCCACGCCGATTGATTACCTGGATTTTGCCAGCCCGGTTGCCGGGCTCGGGTCGAAGATGGGCATCGATGCCACCAACAAGTGGCCGGCGGAAACCAGCCGCGAGTGGGGCACGCCGATTGCGATGAGCGATGAGGTGAAGAAGAAGGTGGACGCCATGTGGAGTCAGTTGGGGCTTTCCTGATGGCCGCAACGGAATGGCTGTAAATCGGACTGTCGTTGCCATCTATTGATGAGTGCAATCCTTCTCCTCAAACTATTGGTCGTCCCTTCGCTGATCGCGCTGGTGACGCTGGCCGGACGACGCTGGGGTCCGGCGGTGGCCGGTTGGCTGTCGGCATTCCCGGTTGTTGCCGGGCCGATCCTGTGGTTCATCGCGTTGGAGCAGGGTGCGGCCTTTGCCGCACAAGCGGCGGTGGGCACACTTTCCGCCGTGCTGGCAATTCTCGCCTTCGGCCTCGGTTACGCCTGGGCGGCCACGCGGTATCCCTGGCCGGTAAGTCTGCCGCTGGCCTATATCGGCTACGCCGCAGCCGTCGCTGTGCTGGACCTGTGCAATATTACTTCGCTGGTGGTTGCGGGTCCCGTGGTCATGGCGGGATTGTGGTTCGCGCCGCGGCTTTATCCCGTATTGCGGCTATCGTCAACGGCGCAATCAAAACCTGCCAACGACATGCTGCTGCGCATGATCCTTGGTGCGCTGCTGGTGTTGCTGGTTACTCACTTCGCGGCGAATCTGGGCCCTGATTTGAGCGGCGTGTTCGCGATGTTTCCCGTGATGGGTACGGTGCTGGTCTTGTTCACGCATCGCAGTTCCGGTGCCGCCGCCACCGTTCAGTTGTTGCGCGGCATGGTGTTCGGCTTTTATGCGTTCAGCATGTTCTGCGCGGTTCTCGCGTGGGCCCTTACCGCAACCGGGGTCGGCATGGCATTCCTGTGGGCGCTGGCGGCCGCAGGCATCGTTCAGGTGTTTACAAAACTGATGTTGAGCCGCCACGCCATCACGGCGCGCTGATTACTTCTTGCCCTGACGCCGTCGCTCCTGTCGTCCGCTGCCTGAACCGCTGTCGCGATTGTGTGCCCATGCAATCAGCGCATCCTGCGCCGCCTGTGCATTGAAGGCATTGGTGTGATTGACCAGAAATACGATCACTGATCGATTGCCCTGTGCATCCAGCACATAACCGGCGATCGAGCGCACGCCCGACAGTGATCCGGTTTTGACATGGGCCTGGCCGGCGACCTCAGCGCTCTTCAGACGTTTGCGCAGCGTGCCATCCACTGCGGCCACCGGCAGCGAGGCCATCAACTCGGGCATCACCGGGCTTGCGTAGGCGTTGAGCAGGATCGCACCGAGGTTGCGTGCGCTGATGCGTTCGATGCGGGACAGGCCGGAGCCGTTTTCCAACACCAGTTCCGGCACAGCGAGGCCTTTCAGCGCCAGCCATTGTTTGACTCCGGTTGCCGCAGTGGCGGTGGTGGCCTGTGTGCCGTTGTTCATCCCCAGTGACAGGAACAGTTGCCGTGCCATCACGTTGTTGGAGTATTTGTTGACGTCGCGAACGATCTCCGACAACGACAAGGATCGCGCGGTGGTCAGGCGGCGTGCCTGTTCGGGGGTGGCACCGTCGCGTACCTGGCCGTTGAAGGTGCCGCCGAGGTCTTTCCATAATTGTGTGAACAAGGCGCCAACGTACTGGCGATGGCCAAGCACGCTGAAGCTGCGCATGCCTTCGCCGCAGTCCAGCGCATAAGTGCCGTTGAACGCCAGACGTGCGGAGTCGGCATTGCCCTGCGAATCCAGCCGTAGCTTGCCGACCCAGTCGCCGCAGGGGCCGTCGGCGAGTTTGAGGTTGTTGATAATCTGCACTTGCGGCAGCGGCGGCTCAATGGCGATACGCACCGTGCGGGTTGCGGCATCGGGGATGAATTGCAGCGTGACCGCCTTGAAGTTGACCAGCAGCGCACTGGGCCCGGTGTTGTACGGGCGCGTGGGCTGGTCATCGAAGGCGCCCGGGTCCTGCACTTCTTCGGCGAACAGGCGGCGATCAAGAATCAGGTCGCCGCGGATTTCGCGGATGCCACGCGCACGCAGGCTGCGCAGCAGCATCCAGAAACTCTCCAGCGTCATTTTCGGATCGCCGGCGCCTTTGAGATACAGGTTTCCGGCGAGCACATCCTGCGACAGTGATCCGTCGGTGAGCGCCTCGGTGTTCCAAACGTAGGCGGGTCCGAGCATTTCCAGTCCGGCGTAAGTGGTGACCAGTTTCATCGTCGAGGCCGGATTCAACGCGCGTTCCGCGCCGACGGACAAGACCGGCTGCTCAGCGCTGATTTCGTGCATGTATACGCCAACCGCAGATTCCGGAATGCCTGCCTGTTTCAGCGCGCGGGCGACCGGTTCAGGCAGTGTGCCTGCCGGTTGTGCGGATGCCAGTGATGCGGACAGCAGGAGCAGGGCAAGGGCGGTCAGTCGGGAAAGCCTGGTCATAAGTCTTCGGATTCGCTTGCAGTAGGGATTAAAGGATGACCGAACTGTGCTGCGCCGGCAGATCAACCCCGGTCCAGCCCAGTTTGTCGTGGATGGCAGCAGCAAAACTTTCAGAGGCGGTGGGCTCACCGTGGACAACGAAAGTGCGCTGCGGCGGACGTTTGAAATGGCTCAGCCAGCTGAGCAATGCAGCCTGGTCGCCGTGGGCTGACAATCCGCCGATGGTGTAAACGTCGGCTTTCACCGGAACCGGGATGCCGAAGATACGCACATTTTTCACGCCATCGACGATACGACGGCCCAGCGTACCCGCAGCCTGGAAACCCACGATCAGGATGGTCGAATCACGGCGCGGCAGATTGTTGCGCAGATGGTGTTTGATGCGGCCGGCGTTGCACATGCCGCTGGCGGAAATGATCACCGCGCCGTGTTTGACGTTTTGCAGGTTGACCGATTCGACCGCATCCTGCACAAAATGGATTTTCGGTTTGCCGCGCCCGCGTTTCATCCATTCCATCAGCGCGGCCGCCTCCGGATCGAGCAGCCCCCAGTGTTTGGCGGTGATGTCGGTGGCTTTCAGCGCCATCGGCGAATCGACGTAGATGTTCATGTCCGGCAGGCGTCCCTGTTTATAGAGATCGACCAGCAGGTAGAGCATTTCCTGGGTGCGACCGACGGCAAAGGCGGGGATGATCACATTGCCTTTTTTGCGTACTAGTGTGTCGGTGACGGCGTGTTCCAGTTCTGCCATCGTGTCGTCCATCGATTTGTGCAGGCGGTTGCCGTAGGTGGACTCGACCACCAGCACATCGGCTTCAGTGATCGGGGTTGGGTCACGCACCAGCGGCCGATTGGGCTGGCCGATATCGCCCGAGAACACGATCTTGCGGCTTTTGCTGCCGTTCTGCACCCAAAGTTCGATGATGGCAGCACCGATGATGTGGCCGGCATCGCGGAAGATGCAGCGCAGTGCCGGGTGCGGATGCACTTCGGTACCGTAAGCCACGGGCTTCAGTTGACGCAGCGTGCGCTGAACTTCGGCAATGGTGTACAGCGGTGGCCGTCCGGCGCCACGGGTCTTCGATTTCTTCGCCCATTCCGCTTCTTTTTCCTGAATATGTGCGGAGTCGGCGAGCATCACCTCCAGCAGATCACAGGTGGCTGCCGTCGCATAAACCGGCCCGGTGAAGCCGGCAGCGACCAGGCGTGGCAGCAGACCTGAGTGATCGATGTGTGCGTGTGTCAGCAGCACACAGTCCAGGGTTTTCGGATCAAAGGCGAAGCGCGCGCGGTTTTTCGGTTCTGCCTCGCGACCGCCCTGGAACATGCCGCAGTCGACCAGCACTTTGACCTCATCGGTTTCAAGCAGATAGCTTGATCCCGTGACTTCACCTGCGGCACCGAGGAAGGTCAGTTTCAAGAGCTTGCCTCCAGGGCTTCGAGCGTGCGTGTTGCGAGCAAATCCATTTCGCTGTCGCTTAATACATAGGGCGGCATGAAATAGACGGTGTTGCCGATCGGCCGCAGCAACACTTCGCGGGCCAGTCCGGCTTCAAACAGCTGGCGACCGAATGTCGCATCGGCGCTGTTCACTTCGAACGCCCAGATCATCCCCGTATTGCGGAAGTTGCAGACGCGCGGATGCGCGGCCAGCGTTTGCGTTGCCGCGGTCATGCGTTGCGCACGGGTGCGATTGTTCCGAATGACATCGTCCTGCTGGAAGATGTCCAGTGTCGCCAGCGCCGCGCGGCAGGCCAGCGTATTGCCGGTGTAGGAATGCGAATGCAGGAAGCCGCGCGTGACCTTGTCGTCGTAAAACGCCTGATAGACCGCGTCGGTGGTCATTACCACCGACAGGGGCAGATAGCCGCCGGTGATGCCTTTGGACAGACACAGGAAATCCGGTTTGATGCCGGCCTGCTCATGTGCGAAGAAGGTCCCGGTGCGGCCGAAGCCGGTCATGATTTCATCAGCGATCAGGTGCACGCCATAGCGGTCGCACAGTGCTCGTGCCTGTCGCAGGTATTCCGCGTCATACATGGCCATACCGGTGGCGCCCTGCACCAGCGGTTCGACGATCAGCGCGGCGGTGCGCGCGTGATGCTGTTCGAGATGTTGTTCCAGTACTTTGGCGCAGGCGAGGGCTTGATCGCGCGGCGATACGCCATTCGCCGCCTGCCGCCAGTCGGGGCTGGGCACCTGTGCGCTGTGGCGCAGCAGCGGGGCGTAAGTGTCCTTGAACAGCGCGACATCGGTGACCGACAGCGCGCCCAGCGTTTCGCCGTGGTAACTGCCGGAGAGGCTGATGAATTCGGTTTTGTTGGTCTTGCCGCTGTTGCGCCAGAAATGAAAACTCATTTTCAGCGCGATCTCGGTAGCGGAGGCGCCGTCGCTGCCGTAAAAACAATGGCCGAGCTTGCCGCCGGTCAGTGCGGACAAGCGCTCCGAGAGTTCGACCACCGGCTCATGCGTAAAACCGGCGAGCATCACATGTTCGAGTTTTTGCAACTGGTCGATCAGCGCGGCGTTGATGCGCGGTTCGCTGTGGCCGAACAGATTGACCCACCAGGAACTGACGGCGTCGAGATAACGTTTGCCATCGCAGTCGTACAGCCAGCAGCCTTGGGCGCGGGCGATCGGAATGATGGGCAGCGTTTCGTGCTGCTTCATCTGTGTGCACGGGTGCCACACGGCGGTGCGGCTGCGTGTTAGCAGCACACTGTTGCGAGTGCTGGTTTGCATGTGAGGGGCGCTCTATCGAATACTTTGCGGCGTTCAACCTGCGCACGTTGAAAGCGTTATACCTTTGCTGCGGCGAAATTCATCGTGCCTGAACCGGCGCCGCGCAGTGGCACCGAATTTGCTCTGAATGTTTTCGGCAGTTGTGGCGGTTGTTTTGAGTTTAACAGCACACTACAGGAGATGTTTGCTCATGCAGATTCTCGAACGCATCGAAGACCAGATCAACGCCAGCGGTTTCCCGCTGGTCGGCATCACACTCACCGCAGTACCTTGCCCTGACACACCGATCATCCTGACGCTGCACTGGCACGGCTTTTTCAAACAGAAGCTGGTCGATCTGGACGAAGCCGAACCGGTGGCCTTCACTTCAATCCCGAGTTCTTCGCTGCAACTGAATGAACGCTGGAGTGATCTGGTGGCACTGGATTGCGCAGCAATGGATGCCGGCTGGGAACTCGGCGCCTGGGATGTGGCGCGGGCCGAGCGCCCCGGTTGCCTGCGGCCGGGTGCTGCTTCGATGGAAGCAATGGAATGCCTGCAGGCCTTTGGCACCTACCCGCATCCGGTCAATGGCAGTCAGGTTGCCGTTTCGGAAGCGCCGGATGCCGAAGAGCTGGTCGGACTGGCCGCAGCGCGCGGCTACCTGACCTGGACTTTTCGGCCGGTGCGCGGCGGCATCTGGAAGGATTTTGCCGACGACGCTACCTTGTCCGAAGAAGGGCGCCGGGCGCCGCCTTGCCCCCATGCGCCGCTGCCGCTGACCTGTCTGGGCAAACGAAAAACAGTTTATCGGTTTGGCATTCCGCGTCATCGCACACTGCCGGTACCGCGATAAATGAAATATATGTTATTGTTTTAAAACAATATTTACTGTAAGCGAGTACTCGCTTCATCAAGGGCCCGGTTCTCGGGCCACTTGAATAAAACCCGGTATACCCCTATTATTAGCACTCGCTTGAGTTGAGTGCTAGCAGCCTCACTCGCGGTTTGTAGTCTTGATTATCCAATCTGATCCTTGAGGAGATGCACCATGAAAATTCGTCCGTTGCACGACCGTATCATCGTGAAGCGGCTGGAAGAAGAGCGTAAGACTGCTTCCGGTATCGTGATCCCTGACACCGCCGCTGAAAAGCCGGATCAAGGTGAAGTCAAAGCTGTCGGCAAAGGCAAGAAAACCGACGACGGCAAAATCATTCCGCTCGACGTCAAAGTCGGCGATCGCGTCCTTTTCGGCAAATACTCCGGCCAGACCGTCAAAGTCGACGGCGACGAACTGCTGGTGATGCGCGAAGAAGACATCATGGGCGTCATCGAGTAACCCACACAGAATATCCAGGAGATCACACATGTCAGCAAAAGACGTCAAATTCCACGAGCCGGCGCGCCAAAAGATTATCGCCGGCGTCAATGTTCTGGCCGATGCGGTCAAAGTCACCCTCGGCCCGAAGGGCCGTAACGTTGTGCTCGAGCGCAGCTTCGGCGCCCCGACCGTCACCAAAGACGGCGTGTCGGTTGCCAAGGAAATCGAACTGAAAGACAAGTTCGAAAACATGGGCGCGCAGATGGTCAAGGAAGTTGCTTCCAAGACCTCCGACATCGCCGGTGACGGCACCACCACCGCAACCGTTCTGGCGCAAGCCATCGTGCAGGAAGGCATGAA